>CAZJCI010000173.1:0-4870 GCA_964544455.1 uncultured Oscillospiraceae bacterium | reverse complement strand
CACGCTTATTGCGATTTTCATAAAGCGGTTGTTTCGTAATTTTTGGCTTTTTTCTCTTGCGGCAAGAATATTTGCTTCTTGTTTTTCCGATTTCGACGTGTGGGGGCGAGAGAGTGCAGTTGAATGATTATTTTTATGTTTTTCTTCGATTTTTTTTGCTTTTTCCGTGAATTTTGAATATTTTGGCGGAAGTTTATATTTAAGGCCGCATTTCGGGCAAACCGAGTGTGCATTAATTTCGTGCAAATTGCCGCATTTTGGGCAGGACACTTTGGGGGCTTTACCAAAAAAATTGATTTCCATATTTACTTATCCTTCCTTAAAATGACATTTTGCGATATAAAACGATATTTTGCAGTATACATTTTATCACAAATATACAGTATATATTATACCACAAATTTGTCGTTTTGTCAAGCTTTTTATGAAAAATCCTCACGGCATCTCCGCTATAAAAAAATACGGAACATCATAAAAATGTTTCCGTATAATACACCAATAATTTTTAAAAGTTTTTGAAAGGTAAGTTTTGAAGTTACGGTACCAATTCAATTGCAACCGTATATAATAATAACAGCAAGCAGAACAAGAATAATGCAAAAGCCCTTATTTACATTTTTTACACCGGAGTTCTTTTTTTGTGGAATGTCCGTGTTTGCCTTTTTAACCTTTGAGTTTTCATTTTGGGCAAAGCTCTTATTAAACATTTTAACAGACCAAGCAAAATAAATGCCTAGCGCGGTAATTAGTGTAAGATTTGCAACAAATTCGTTCTTATTTGAAATGAATTTAAATATTACGACTTCCAAAGCCAAAAACATCATAAATCTAACAATCCTTTTGAATCCAAATTTTGAGTCGATTGCGCCGTTTGATTTTAAATATTCACGAATTTGCTTTACAGCTTTTTTGTTTCTTACAAAAGGCGTTCCGTCAAGCTTACTTTGTGTTTTCGGATTGATAGGAAGATACAATATTGTTATTGGCGTCACGTTGTTCATGCCTGCGTGGCAATTTACGTCCGCTCCGTGTTCGACGCAGAACTTAACCAAATCAAGTCTTTCGTGAAAAGACGCATTATGAAGCGCTATAACGCCGTTTTTGCCGCGATAAGACATAAGCTCTTTTATGGCTGTACGTATTTCTTCGCTATCGTTTGTTTTTTCAATTTGCTCAAGTTTTTCGAGCGATTCAAAAAGCGATTTATTATCGTCGGTTTGTAAAGCTATCTTAGATTTGCAGATATAAACTCTGTAATCGGAATTACCGCTCATAACAGCCGAGATAAGAAGTTCGCTTGCCTTTTGCAAATCACTGACGGAAATTGCATATTCGGCGGTTTTAATGAGGTTATCCGTTTCAACATTTGCAGAAATGTTTATGTTACCGAAACTAACGTTGGATTTCATTTGTTGCGAATCGATAATGTTTTTTGCTCCACAGTACTTGCAGAACACGAAAGATTTATTTATAGCAACGTCCAATGTTGCTCCGCATCCGCTACATTGTAAAATTTTTGCATCAGTCATAATCGTTATCTCCTTAAAGTTTTTAGGTTTCATATATTATCTTTATTTTATCATAAATTACCGAATTCGACAATATTGGAAATGTTAATATATATATATATATATATATAAACGGAAAGTGTATATTTATTGAACATCGAGGAGAGTTTATATGTTGTCGCAATGGTTAATATGCACAATGCTTGGCTGATTTGTGGTGACAATAATGTGCTTTATTACAAATTGGGGTTTAATTGATTTTTCTTCAAAAAAACTATTGACAAAACAAAAAAAAAGTGATATAATATATTATGTTGTTAAGAAATGATTTGAATATTGGGAAATTGTGTAACGGTAGCACGACAGACTCTGACTCTGTTTGTTGGGGTTCGAATCCCTATTTCCCAGCCAGTTGATGGATTTATTTCCGGAAAAGCCTTGTTTTGCAAGGCTTTTTTCTTTTTAACGCAATTTAAAAAAAGTACCTCCGAAATACTAACATTTTCGGAGGTGCTTTTTTATATAGAGAAAATAATAGGTTTTACTTTTCATATGCGCCGGTAGCACTGTCTTCTTTATCGGATATATTAAGATTAGCGTTATTGTAATCTTCGGCGCGATTTATTACTTTGATATTATTTACGCTTTTCATTTTTTTAACGTTTTTACGATATGTATAAATCAACACCGAAAAATGTAGAATTCCTGTTGCCGTCCATGCCACCGGCCATGCAAACATCAAAATTTGCAAAGGCGTCAGTTCTATTCCAAACCATATAACACCGGTAGTATCTTTAAATCTATCGAATACTGTAAAAATCCAAAGCAAACGTCCGCCGCATACTCCAAATAACGTTGAAATCATTGGAATGAACGATTGTCCCATTCCGCGAAGAGATCCTGCCAATATATCCATAATTCCGCAAAGAAAATACGGTATTGCAACAATTGAAAGTCTTTGGAAACCGTAAGAAAGCATTTGAGAATCGTTTGGATCTGACATATACAACCTCAAAAGCGGTTTATGAAAACACATAACAAGTAAACCAAGAGATATGCCGGTTACAGTTACAAGTATTATAGCATCAATAATTATCTTTTTTATTCTTGAAAAATCACGTTTACCGAAATTTTGGCTTACAAAAGATAATACTGCTTGATAGAAACTGTTCATTCCGACATATACAAAGCCTTCAATGCTGGAAGCAGCCGAACATGCGGCAATTACCTTGGTTCCCAAATAATTAATTGAGGATTGAACAACCATATTCGAAAAAGAAAATACGCAACTTTGTATTCCTGACGGAATTCCTATTTGAATTATTTGAATAAACTCAATTTTGTGAAATTTTATTTCTTTTGGATACAAACGTATGGCACCCGTATGCTTTAAAAGAGCAATAAACATTAAAACAGCCGATATAACTTGAGATACAACCGTTGCAATTGCAACTCCGGCAACGTCAAGGTTAAAGACAATTACCAAAATAAGATTGAGAATTACGTTTACAATTCCCGAAACCGTTAAAAAATACAACGGTCTGCGAGTATCGCCGACTGCTCTTAAAACAGCACTACCAAAGTTAAAGAACATACTGAACGGTGCGCCGATAAAATATATTCGAAGATATAATGCGGAAAGATTGATTATGTCTTTTGGGGTTTTCATAATTGCAAGCAACGGTTGGGTAAAAATCAATCCTAAAATCATTAGTAAAATACCGGATATAATTCCTAAATATACGGACGTATGTACTGCCTTTTTTACACCCGTCAAATCGCCGGCACCGTATCTTCGCGCCACAATTGTGTTTGCGCCGACCGAAAGCCCCAAAAAAATATTTACCAAAAGATTTACAAGAGAAGCGGTAGCACCCACAGCCGCAAGAGAATGTTCGCTTCCGAATTTTCCTACAACAATTATATCGGCGGCATTGAACATTAACTGTAAAAAGCCCGAAAAAATCAACGGTACCGCAAAAATTATCATTTTTGATAAAATCGGACCTGAACACATATCCATTTCTAGATTTTTATTTTTCAAGAAAATCACCTCAAATACTTTCCCAGCAGCCGCTTTCGGCAGATTTATATGCCGCCTGCATAATTCTGTTGATTTTTATGCCGTCATGAAAATTCGGAATTGATTGTTGCGAATGATAAATGTCATTGCAAAGGCAATAAACGTTGTGAATATGACCTCTAAGCAGATTTGTCGGAGATTTCATACTTGGAAAACTGCCGCTCGGAGGATCAAAACGTTGAACGCATTCTATTGCGGTGAATCCCGAATAACCGCCGTTCGGCGTTTTTACGGCGTTATTATCGTAAAATTCAAGAAAGTTCGGTTGCATAAGATTAAATTTCAATGCGCCGTCGGTTCCGAATATTTCCACAAAAATATCGTCGTTTGTTCCGACGGCTATTTTACTTACTTCAAACGAACCGCATGCACCGTTTTTCAGCTTTACAAGCGCATAGAAAGCTTCGTCTGCGTTTGTATCCCAATTTTCTCCGTTGCAACCCTTGCGCTGTTTGTATGCAATTTGCGAAATACCGCACACACTGTTAAATTCGTTTTCGCCGCCGCCCATAATAAACGACAGTAAATCTATTATGTGAGAGCCTAAATCGTAAAGTACTCCGCCGCCGCAAATTGTTTTATCCTGCTTCCAACCGGCTTTTTTGGAAATATCCGTTGCTGAAGAATGTCTGTACGACGCTCTGAAAGAAAGAATTCTTCCAAGTTTTCCTTCGCTTACAATTTGTGCGGCACGCATTGTTACGGGAAGATGTCGGTTGTTAAAAACAACACGGTGTATTGAATTTGGAAATTCAATAAGCAACTTTTCAAGTTTTGAACATTCTTCCTCTGTTGTTACGAGCGGTTTTTCACACATAATATGCTTACCGTTTTCAAGCGCGATTTTAATTTGCTCGAAATGATATATATTCGGAGTACAAATATCTATAACATCTATTTCGGGGTTTAAAGCAACGTTCAAATAATTGTTATTGGAATATAAAAATCCGTATTTATTCTTTATTTCTTCGGCATTTTCCGTGGTTCTTGAACAAACGGTATGGCATATCGGAACGAAAGGCAAGTCGTTATAATAAAACGGTATGTTTTTTATGGCGTATGAATGAGTGCGGCACATAGAACCTGTGCCGATTACGGCAATATTAATCTTCTTTTTGGTACACATAAATTTCCTCGTAAAATATGATTGTTAGAATACAGTGTAATTATAACACATAAATAACAAAATAGCAAGTCTTTTAATAAAATAATATTATTTTTTTTAGTGAATTCCCAAAGTAAATTCCATAGTGGAATTTGGAGTGGAAGTTACATTGGG
>CAZJCI010000172.1:0-4996 GCA_964544455.1 uncultured Oscillospiraceae bacterium | reverse complement strand
GACTGCAACGGAACGGTATTTGATTTTTCAGATGGAAATGCTGTTTCCGAGTTCATAAAGCGTGGCAAAGTTTTCGTGTTTGATTTTTGCAAGAGCTTGCATTTCACGATATACCGCAGGGTCAAGGTTTGCGATTTCTTCGGGCTTTGCCTTGCCTTTATAGACCTTATCGTACATAAGAGCCCATTCGATGTCTTTTTCGCCGATTTTGCCGTTGTTTTCCGTTACGATGAGATTGGATTTGCCTTGAAGAAGAAGTTCGACGGCGTGCGCCCCCATTCTGCTTGCGGCAACTCTGTCACGGATTGTGGGACGTCCGCCTCGTTGAACGTGAGCAAGTCTGGCGAACTTTGTTTCCACGCCGGTTTGTTCCTGAATTGTTTTTGCAAGGTCTTCGCCGAATTCGCCGCCCATACCTTCGGAAACGATTATGATGAAGTTTCTTTTTTTGTAAAGTTTGCCTTTTTTGATTTTTTCGATTACGGCGGCTTGGTCGAAAGGAATTTCCTTAACGGCGCAACCCGTCGCACCGGTTGCGATTGCGGTTTCCACGGCGATATAACCCGCGTCTCTTCCCATTACTTCCACAACGTTGCATCTTGCGTGAGATTCGCAGGTATCCCGTAATCTGTCCACCATTTCCACAACCGTGTTCATTGCCGTATCGAATCCAACGGTGTAATCCGAAGAGGAAACGTCGTTATCGATTGTGCCGGTAACGCCTATGCACGGCAAGCCTCTTCTTGTTAAATCCTGAGCTCCTCGGAACGTGCCGTCGCCTCCGATGGTTACAAGACCGTCTATTTGATTTTTTTCGGCAACTCTCAACGCCTGTTGCATTCCGGGTTCTTTTTCGAATTCTTTGCATCTGTCCGTATAAAGGAAAGTTCCGCCCTCGTTTATTATATTGGAAACGTCGTGCGGTCCCAAAAGGCGCATATCGTCTTCCATAAGACCTCTGTATCCGCCGTAGATACCCATTACCTCTACTCCGTTTGCAAGAGCGGTTCTTACAACGCTTCTTACCGCCGCGTTCATTCCGGGTGCGTCGCCGCCCGAAGTAAGCACGCCTATTCTTCTGAATTTTTTGGTTTCCATATTTTTCCTTTCCGCGAATCGAATTTAGCTCGCTTATATTACATTGATATTATTTTAACAATCGTAATAAAAAAACAACTCTTTTAGAATTATAATACAAAATTAAAAAAATTTCAAGAGGTAAAGCGACGAAAATGGATTTTTATATTTAAAATTTGTGTGAACGTATTTAAAAAGCCGAATTTTTCTTGGCAAAAAACGTAGTTTTTAAGTTTTAAAACTGCAAAAATTTGTAAATCGGCGTTTTCTGGTCGGTTGCTGTGGTGATTTTGCACAATTATTATAACCGTTTTTTGACATTATGCAACAAATTGCCGTTTTTCTATTGACAATCTTACATTTTAATGGTAGAATATATACAGCAGCAATAATTATTCGGTAAAATGAAAGGACTACTGACAATGAAAGCCGCAAGAAGACAGATTATTTCGGAATTGATTCAATCGCAACCGTTTATTTCGCTTAAAGAGCTTGAAGAAAAATTCCCGGAAGTTACAAGTATGACTTTGCGCAGAGATATTGAATATTTTGAAAAACTTGGCGAACTTATTAAGGTTCGGGGAGGCGCGCGTTCCATGAAATTTATTACAGCCACCTCCGACGACGGTTATGCGGAGCGGGAAAAAGAAAATTATAACTCCAAACTTGCAATTGCCACCGGAGCTTTAAGCTTTATTGAAAGCGGAAAATCTTATTTTTTCGATTCCGGCACCACAATTATGCGCCTTGCGGAAAATATTCCCGACGAGCACATTACCATTACCACGCCGGGACCGAACATTGCGCTTGAACTTGCCAAAAAAAGAAATCCGATAATTAATTTGGTGGGAGGAATTGTGAACAGGGACAGCATTTCCGTTACCGGAAGCAGGGCGATTGATTTTTTGGCGGACGTTAACATCGACGTTGCTTTTATGACGCCGTCGGGCTATTCGCAAAGCAACGGATTTTCCTGCGGCAATTATGCGGAAAGCGAACTGAAGAATTTTATCGCAAAAA
Source organism: uncultured Oscillospiraceae bacterium (assembly GCA_964544455.1). Lineage (GTDB taxonomy): Bacteria > Bacillota > Clostridia > Oscillospirales > CAG-382 > SIG622. Next base: position 2,899 of record CAZJCI010000172.1, on the reverse strand, counting down.
AGGCTCGCACCGTTATTATGCTTATGGACGCTTCCAAGCTTGACAAAAATTTTCCGTACACTTTTTGCCGACTTACCGATATTAACATTCTTGTTACGGACAAAATGATTCCCGCCTCTTTTTTGGATTTATCGGCATATCCCAACTTGCGTATGGTTGTGTGCGCCGAAAAGGAAAAATCGGAGCACGAAATTACCACAAAATGCTTGACGCGAGAAGAGCTTGAGTTGTTGAAAAGTCAGAAAGGCTATTATTGAAATTTCGCATAAGAATTAACCGCACCGAGTTTTGCTTGAGTGCGGTTTTTATTTTTTGCAAATTTCGGTTTTACGCACGATTGCGGCGCAAATTTTTTATATTTTAACAAATTATTGTTTAATCCGAGAATAGGTTGTGATAGAATATAGTATGTATGATTATTTTTTAAAGGATACGAAATGATTTACGGTAACACTTTGGCGTCGGTTTACGACGCGCTTAACGACGGAACGAACGCTTCGGCGTGCGCCGATTTTATTTGCGAAGCGGCAAAAAGATATTCGGATATTCCCATTAAAAAAATATGCGAACTTGCCTGCGGCACGGGCACAATGGCAACCGAACTTGCCGCACGGGGTTTTGAAGTTGCGGCTTCGGACATTTCCAACGAAATGCTGACGGAAGCGGAATTTAAATCAAGGCAAGCGGGAGTGAACGTTCGCTATTTTGTTGCGGATATGAGGAGCTTTTCGCTTTATTCCCAAGCGGACGCAATTATTTGTCTTTTGGACAGTATGAATTATCTTTTGAAACCTGCGGATTTTGCCGACGCGCTTGAAAGCGTTTATGCCAATCTTAAAACGGGCGGCATTTTTTTGTTGGATATTAATTCAAAATATAAATTCGAAAATATTTACGCCGACAACGCTTACGTTTTGGAAAACGACGGGGTTTTGTGCGCATGGCAAAATTTTTATAATTCAAAAACAAAAATTTGCGATTTTTATCTTTCGCTTTTTACGGAATGCCCCGACGGGCGTTATGAGCGCACCGACGAACATCAGCGCGAACGAATGTATACTTTGCGGTCGGTAAAAAAAATGATTTTGAACAGCGGTTTGGAGCTTTGCGGCGTTTTTTCGGATTATAATTTTTCGCAAGCGGACGAAAACGCCGACGAAAGACTTTATATAGTTTTGAAAAAGAATAAATGACGAGGTAAAAATGAAACAAAACACAATAACTCGGGCTATGACAAAATGCGGCAGCGCGAGAATTTTGATTATCAATTCAAAGGAAATGGTGAACGACGCAATTGAAATTCACCACCTTTCCCCCACTTGCGCGGCGGCTTTGGGAAGAACGCTTACGGCGGCTTCGCTTATCGGCGTTATGCTTAAAAACAAAACCGACAGCGCAACTCTTACTTTCGACGGCGACGGCGTTTGCGGAAAGCTTATTGCAACCTCGGACTATTACGGTAACGTAAAGGGCTGCGCCGAAAATCCAAGCGCGGATTTGCCGGTTAACTCAAAAGGAAAATTGGACGTTGCGGGAGCCGTGGGCAAAGGCAATATGTATATTATAAGAGATTGCGGCGAGGGAGAACCCTATGTGGGAATGATTCCGATTGTTTCGGGTGAAATTGCCGAGGATATTACCGAATATTATGCAAGAAGCGAACAAATTCCCACCGTTTGCGCTTTGGGCGTTTTAATCGGCACGGATTATAAAGCCGTGAGCGCAGGCGGAGTTTTGATTCAGCTTCTCCCGGGTGCGGACGACGAATTTATCGACAGGCTTTCGCAAAGAGTTCCTTTGCTTTCCGACATTTCCAAAACGTTCGCTTCGGGAAAAAGCAACTCGGAGATTTTGAACGAAATTATGGGCGATATTGAAATTGACATTTTTGACGAAATTGATTGTTCTTATCACTGCGACTGTTCGGCGGAAAGAGTTGAAAAAGCTCTTATATCCATCGGCAAAAACGAACTTGAAGACATTATTAAAGACGGCAAACCTATTGAAGTGGGGTGTCAGTTCTGCGGGAAAAAATATGTTTTTGAACCGGACGATGTTAAAAAACTTTATGAAAGAGCAAAATGACGAACATGAAAAAACACGAAAATTTTAATTATAACGATATTAACGAACAATACGGTTTGTGCGACGAACTTTTGCAAATTGTTCGGGACAAAGAAGCGGCTTTGGGCAGAAGGCTTAAAGCTTATGTTCAAACTTTCGGTTGTCAGCAAAACGAAGCGGACAGCGAACGCATTTTGGGTTGGGCGTTAAAATGCGGATATGAAAAATGCGAAAGCGAAGAAGAAGCCGACCTTATTGTTTTTAACACGTGCGCCGTTCGAGAACATGCGGAGCTTAGGGCTCTTTCCAAAACCGGGCAACTAAAGCACTTAAAAGAAAAAAATCCCGAACTTTTAATAGGTCTTTGGGGGTGTATGGTTGCGCAGGAGCACCGCAAGGACGCAATAAAGCACAGCTATCCTTATGTTGATTTTGTGGCGGGCACAAATATGCTGCACAGATTTCCGGAAATATTATACGACGTTGTGACAAACAAACGCAGAAGATATTATGTTGACGACGAAGATTATTCCGTGGTGGAAGGAAGCGCGATTGAACGGGACAGCACATTTCGAGCTTGGGTTTCCGTTATGTACGGATGCAACAATTTTTGCACATATTGCATAGTTCCTTATGTTCGGGGACGTGAAAGAAGCAGAAGTCCCAAAGCCGTTCTTGAAGAAGTTCGGGATCTTGTAAAACGCGGCTATAAGGAAATTACGCTTTTGGGGCAAAACGTCAATTCTTACGGAAAATCGCTTTCGGAAGACGAAAAAATGACTTTTGCGCAATTGCTTGCGGAAATATGCAAAACAGACGGAGATTTTACCGTTCG
>CAZJCI010000171.1:0-5052 GCA_964544455.1 uncultured Oscillospiraceae bacterium | reverse complement strand
AGAATAACCGTAATTTTGATGTATATATAAACGGTTTGTTTATAATTTGCCTACTTGTTCAAAAACGTGACGGGGGACGGTTTTTGAACGAATTAATTATTTAGGAGTTTTACGGAGAATGTGAACATACGTTTGGCGTTTGATTTAATTATATTGCAAATTAAAATAAACAGTGATTTTTAAACATCTCAATTTTTAGAATAACCGTAATTTTGATGTATATATAAACGGTTTGTTTATAATTTGCCTACTCATTCAAAAAACGTGACGGGGAAAAGAAATTTGTTGACAACTTCTGTGTTTTGTGGTAAAATTACTTTATAATTACAATATTTTTTTTGGAAAAGGAATTTTGAAATGAACAAATATAAGGATTTTGACAACTATTTGAAAGAATATCCCACAAAGGACGGTTATTTCGGAGAACACGGAGGCGCGTATCTTCCGCCGGAGCTTGAAGCGGCTTTTAAGGAAGCCGACGACGCATATGAAGCTATTTGCCATTCCGCTCAGTTTATTAACGAATTGCGCAGAATAAGAAAAGAATTTCAGGGCAGACCAACGCCGGTTTATCATTGCGAACGTCTTTCCAAAATCTTCGGAAACTGCCAGATATACCTAAAACGAGAAGACCTTAACCACACGGGAGCGCACAAGCTTAACCACTGCATGGGCGAGGGACTTCTTGCAAAGTTTATGGGCAAAAAAAAGCTTATTGCGGAAACCGGCGCGGGGCAACACGGGGTTGCCATTGCCACGGCGGCGGCATATTTCGGAATGGAATGCGACGTTTATATGGGCGAGGTGGACATTGCGAAGCAACACCCCAACGTTATCAGAATGAAAATGCTTGGCGCAAACGTTATTCCCGTGACTTGCGGACTTAAAACTTTGAAAGAAGCCGTTGACGCCGCTTTTGAAGCTTATCTTAAAGAATACGGAAATGCGATTTATTGTATTGGTTCGGCGTTGGGACCGCACCCGTTCCCGAAAATGGTTAGAGATTTTCAGTCGGTTATAGGTTATGAGGCAAGAGATCAGTTTTTGGAAATGACGGGGATTATGCCGGACGCTGTTACGGCTTGCGTGGGCGGAGGCTCGAATTCTTTGGGAATGTTTGTTCCGTTTTTGGCGGATCCGGTTGAAATTTACGGCGTTGAACCGCTTGGCAGAGGCGAAAACATCGGCGACCATGCCGCTACGATGAAATTCGGCACAAAGGGCAGACTTCACGGGTTTGATTCTTATGTTCTTCAGGACGAAAACGGCGATCCGTTGCCTGTTTATTCCGTTGCGAGCGGGTTGGACTATCCCGGAGTGGGACCGGAACACGCAAATTTGCGGGATATGGGCAGAGTTAAATATGAAACGATTTCGGACGACGAGGCGATGGAAGCGTTCTTTTTGCTTTCGAGATATGAGGGAATTATTCCGGCAATAGAAAGCGCGCACGCCGTTGCGTTTGCGATTAAATATGCAAAAGAGCATAAATCTGGTTCGATTTTGGCTTGTCTTTCCGGAAGAGGGGATAAGGATATTGACTATGTTTATGAAAAATACGGCTGCGGAGAAAAATTTAAGCTTGATTACGACGTATGAGCGGAAGAAAATTTCGGGGGAAAAATGAAAAAGGTATTGCTTGATTCGGAAAAAAATTATTATAAGGCAAATTTGCACTGTCACACTACGGAATCGGACGGCGATTTTACGCCGAAAAAAATTAAGGAACTTTATAAGGCAAACGGATATTCCGTTGTTGCTTTTACCGACCACGAGCATTTGATTGACAATTCTTTTTTGAACGACGGGGAATTTATTGCTCTTACGGCTTGCGAAATTGCGATTAAGCAGTTTCCCAATCTTTCCACGCTTAAAAAAACCGATATGAAAGTTTGTCATTTGAACTTTATTGCCAAAAATCCGAATAACGTTGACACTCCGTGTTACAGTTCGGTTTATGACCATTTTTGCAATTCGGAGAACAAAAACAAAATTATACATACGTGCGGAGAATTCGAGAGGGTTTATTCGGGAGAGGGTATTTCCGAAATAATTAAAATTGCAAACGAAAAAGGTTTTTTGGTGTGCTATAATCACCCGAGGTGGTCGCTTGAAAACGCGAGAGATTATTTGGGATACGAGGGGCTTTGGGCGGTTGAAATATACAATACAAGCTGTATGCGTGGCGGCATTTACGAATATGATATTAACGCATACGACGATTTTTTGAGAGACGGTTGCAAAATCGCTTGCGTGGCGGCGGACGATAATCACACCGAAAAGCATATGTTTGGCGGTTGGGTGATGATTAATTCGGAAAAATTGGATTATGAAAGCGTTGTGAAAGCACTTGAAAATCACAATTTTTACGCTTCCGAAGGTCCTGTTATAAAAAGGCTGGAAGTTACGGAAACGGCGGCGGTTTTGACTTATGAAAAGGGGTGCCGAGCGGCGATTTCCTGCAAAAGCCGCCGAGCGCAGGTTAAGGAAGCCGAAAACCCGAACGGAGAAAATACGGTTGAATTTGAAATTTTACCGAACGAGGACGGTTATTTTAGGTTTGAGGTTGCGGACGAGCATGGAAACCGTGCGAACACTTGCGCGTATTTTATTTCCGATTTTATTTCCGAACAAAGCGATTTGGTGAGGGAACTTTGAAACGAAAGTTGCGTTTTAAACGTCGTTTTTAAAGCTTTTATACTAAAGCACTTGAATTGAAAAACGGATTTTGACGGCGTTTTGAAAAAACAGCTAAATTTTATGAATGAAACGACCGAAAACTGTTGACATTTAACAATGTTTGTGATATAATAAAGACAATGAAAAGTTAAAAGGGGGAGATACCGATGGCACAGTATTTATCAAAGGGGCAAGGCTCATATGAAATGCGGCGATTGTTATATTCCTTCGTGCGAAAATAAAATAGGCGAATATATAAATTTGAAGCATAACGTGTGAGTCTGCCCTTTTGATTATATGGGGTGGCTTGCACGTTTTTTGCTGTTTTGAATATATTTGAATATAACGGAAAGAACGGCGCGATGATTTTGCGAAACGCTTTGATTTTTGCAAAGTTTTTGAGGGATACAAGCATATAAATTAACAAAAATAATTGTGAATAAGGAGAGACGGTATGAAAATAAAATTCAGAATAATATCGTTACTTCTTGCGGTAGTTATGGGAACTTCGGGTGCGAGTGTTGTAGTTGCCGAAAGTAACGTTAATTTTGGCGAGACAGACGGTATTGTTGACGCTGAAACAACCAATAATTCCCAAACGGAATTTGAAAAGCTGATTGCCGATTTTGAGGTATCGCGTTCGCAAAAAAACCAAGCGGCTGCGGCTATAATACAAAAAGGTGAGGAAAAAGCAAGAGAAGCTCTTGAAAAAGCTTTGATATATTCGGAAGACGGGAATGCGAATTGCGGCGGCGGTAACGTCGGTTCCGCAATTGAGGACAGCAATACTGCCGTTATATCGGATATATCCGAAGTCGAGTTGTTTTCCGATGAAATTGAAGACGGAATGGTACGAGAACCCAACGGCGACGTGCTTCCGATATTTTATATAAACAATAATAACGACAGCATGGTTTCGGCGTTTACGGGCGCGCTTACGAGAACGGAAAAATTGGTAAACATTCCCGTTGCCGGAGACATTGACATTGACATTAATTTGAAATATAACTCCGGGGAAGCGTGGTTTAAATCGGACGTTGAAAACAGAGGTTTGGCTTATTCGGCAACTCCGATTTACGGTGTTGCCGCAGGATGGGGATATGACCTTCCGTACCTTGTTGAGGACAATCTTTATTTGCCGAAGTACGGAGCGTATGAAGTGAGATTTACCAAAAACGGTAACAAATACGGCGATATTTATTCCGGCAACGAAAAGGTTGGATATCTTTCCATATATTCATACAGTAAAAAAACAGCGGGCATAAGGCGGTATTATGATGAAGTATATACCAAGAACGGCGAAATTTATTATTTTACCGATGACAAAATTTCGAAAATTCAGGACAGATTCGGAAATTATGTGACGTTTGAAACAAGCGATACGATTGGTCTTTTGAAGGTGACCGACAGTTTTGGGCGAACGGTTAATTTTTCGAAAGCGGCTAACGGCGTTGATATTATTATAACATTGCCGAACAATTCTACAATTTTACTTGATATTGCAACGCAACAACCCGATGAAAATTTTGAAGGGGAAAATGAAAGCGTTACGGTTCTTGCGGGCGTTACTCATAACGGCGACGACGCGTCGGCGGCGTCGGTGGCGTCTCATTATACTTATACGTTGTTTGACGGAGAAATTACGGATTATTACGGTAACGGTTACGCTTTTTATCCGTCTGCTTTGCTTACCTACGGAATAAACAATCAGGGAGCAATAAACGAATATGAATATGAAACGGTAACCTGTAAAACGATGGATAATTATACTTATACCGCATACAGAATAAGTTCCGATACCGTATATGATTCGTTTGACGCGTTTTCGGACCGTATCAGATATACATATGAGGGGGATTATACCGGCAACAACAGCGAATACGTAAGTTCGGACGGTCTTTCGATGAGCTGTTCGATATATGTTTCCGGAATTAATGAAAGTACCAAATATAATTATAATGTTAAAAACTATAATTCCATAAATAAAACATATAAATTAAAAAAGCAAATAGGTTATAACAGCGGCACCAACACCGAGTATTGCACGGTGGATTATGAATATACCGAGGGAATGTCGTATCCGTCGACGGTTGTTACGGAGTACGGCGGAATGAATACCAAAATAACGGAAAAATATGAGTATGACGCTGTGAAAAACACAACAAAATATACCGTAATTAAAAAGGTGGGTACTCTTCCCGCAATTGAGCAAACAACGACTTACACATATGACGCCCCGTTTACATATGAAACGACCGGTGAAGGTTCCGACGGCAAAAAGCATTATTCAAATCTTCTTACCGCCTCATATATGGCTGACGATTCTACGGAAGTTACCGTTATGAATACGCTTACGACGGATGACGCAAGCAC
>CAZJCI010000170.1:0-5066 GCA_964544455.1 uncultured Oscillospiraceae bacterium | reverse complement strand
CTTATTCATAAAAATAACCTCTCTTTCATTTGATGACTTAATTATACGGCTTTTTATGATATATTTGGTCGCCTTTTTAGCGACATTTTTTTATTATCTTACGTTTTTGAACGATTTTTTTGCACCTATAACCCGAAATCCACAAAGAACAGGCTGTTTTTTCGGTATGCTTCTTCCGCTTTTTTCCACATTGTTTGCGAATCGATAAGATGACAGGTTGCCCCGAGAACCTTGCCTTCTTTTATTTCCATAACCTTTTGAAGTCGGTCATAGCGTTGAACGGTGTTTTTGAAATTATGCGTTTCGTAATATTTTTGCGTTGTTTTTCCGTCCTTATCCGTTAACGTATAGAGGCGTAGTTCTTTGTTCATAAGATAAGCGGGACGGATTAGCTCTTCGATTGCGTGCATTGATGTGTTGGGGCGCAAACCGCACCCCAGCATTAAGATTTTTCCGCCGTATTTCGGCAAAAGTGCAAACGGAGAGTTCGCCCCTGCCGGCGTTGTTGAGTTTATGTGCTTTGAAAGAATTTCGGCGGCATATTTTCCGATTCCGCACACAGAATGAGTGGGGTGAACGCTGCGAATGACGCCGCTTGTCAGTCGGAAAGTTTCGCTTATTTTTCCAACGCAGCTTGGCGTTTCGTTTACGGAAAAAACGGGATTTTCCGCAGTTACGCTTGAATAGGAAAGTGCGGGAACCAAAAGCGTGCCTTGCGAAAGAACGGAAAGTAACGTTTGGATAACGGTGTTTGCGCCGCCCTCCACATAGCCAAGCGAGGAAAGAGAACTGTGCATAAGTATTACGTCGGTTGAAGTTATGCCAAGATTTTTCAAATCTTCGGCAAGAAATTTGTTTATCATTGAAGTTCTCCTTATTTCTTATATAATATTAGTATGAAGCTTTTTATCAATCCACAAATAAAAACTTTGGTTTGCGGGGCATATAGCTCTGTTTGTGCGCTTCTTACATATTGTATCACAGTAACAATGACTTAGCAACCGTTTTTTTGCTGTTTTAACACATTAATTTTTTGCACACGGTTGTTTGTTTACAAATTTTGGCTTTAATAGTGCATAAATATTTGATATATTTATTTTGGCAATGAAAAATTACATAACGACAGAAAGTATATAGCGGTTTTGGAGGAATATTTATGAACTCATATAAAAACGGAACTCCGTGGCTTGATTTAAGCGGAAACCCCATTCAGGCGCACGGCGGTTATATAATAAAATACGGCGGTTATTTTTATTGGTACGGCGAAAACAGGCAAGAAGATAATTACGTTTCCTGCTATCGCTCCGAAGATTTTATGAATTGGGAATTTCGGCGCAACGTTCTTACAAAAAATTCCGAAACAAAAGCAACAAGAGTTAAATCGAATATGAATCTTACCAACGAAAACGGCGGAAAGGTGAACATTGAACGTCCCAAGGTGCTTTTTAACGAAAAAACAAACAAATTCGTTATGTGGGCGCACTTTGAAAACGGTTTGAATTATAATTGTGCGGCGGCTTGCGTGGCAACGTGCGATACGCCGGACGGCGATTTTGTTTATCACGGTTCTTTCCGTCCTTTCGGCGAAATGTCCCGAGATTGCACTTTGTTTCTTGACGACGACGGAAAGGCATATTTTATTTCCGCTTCAAGAGATAATATGGATACGCATATTTACCGTTTGAGCTCGGATTTCCTTAATTGCGACAAGTTTTGCGCTTCGCTGTGGCAAAGCGAACTTAGGGAAGCCCCCGCAATGTTTAAAAAAGACGGAGAATATTTTATGCTTAACTCCTATTGCACGGGGTGGAAGCCCAACCAGGGGAAATATTCCCGTTCGGCTTGCATTTGCGACGGTTGGCGCGATTTGGAACTTTTCGGCGACGAAACCACGTTCGGTTCGCAACCCGCGTTTGTTTTTTCGCTTGAAACCGACGGCAAAACCGAATATATTTATTTCGGCGACCGTTGGCGTTATAAATCTTTGGGTTTAAGCGTTTGCGGCAACGACGATACCATTGATTATTACAGCTCTTCAACTTATGTTGTGCTGAAAATTAAGTTTGACAAAAACGGAAATCCTTTTATCGAGCCTTGCGAAGAATTTGAAATATAAACTTAAATGTAAATTAAAGTAAAAATAACACTGATAAAAAAGGAGAAAAAAATGATTAAACACGTGGTTTGCTTTAAGCTTAAAGAACCGACTGAAGAAAACAAACAAAAAGCGGCGCAAACAATTCTTTCCATGAAAGAAAACATTGATTATTTGCGAGGTCTTGAAGTGGGCAGGGACTTTTTGGGTTCGCCTCGCTCCTACGACGTTTTTCTTGCGGTTACGCTGGACGACGAGGAAGCGTTGGAAACTTATCAAAACGACGAATATCACTGCGACGTTGTTAAAAAATATATGAATTCCGTTACGGAAAAAAGCGTCAGCGTGGACTTTGAAATTTAAAGCCAAAAATAAGCTTTGCCGAACAATTCGGTAAAGCTTATTTTTATTCGGGCGGCAAATATTGACTTGCCTTGGGATTTGTTGTATAATTTAATAAAATTAAGAAAAAACGAGGAAAAACAATGTTTTTTAATATTCTTGAATGTCGCAGATTTAAAATTGCCGCCGCATATTCCGCCAAACGCCGAGTTGACCATTATGAGCTGGATTTTTATGTGGGCGGAAACAGAACGGTTTGCGTTGACGGACGTGAAAGCGAAGTGCACGGCGGGTGCGTGTGCTTCAGACGTCCCGGACAATACGCTTCGGGGGCGGGCGATTACGATTGCTATGTTTCCACTCTTGATTTTTCGCAAAGTCAAAAGCGGGATTATTACGACCGTCACGTTCCCGAAACGCCAGAACCCTTGATTTCGCACATTTTGACCGACGGCATTCCCGACGTTTTTGAACCTTTGCATAAAAACGAAATTCTTTCGGCTTTTAATTATCTTTCCAACTGTCGGGATTTTTGCACGGAAGCCGCAGTTTTTGCAATGACGGAAATTCTTATGCTTATTAACGCGGACTTGAATCATATGAAATTTGAAAAGCTTAAAAGCGGCGATACGCCGGCGGACGTAATTTTGCGGTATATTAACGACAATTATAAAGAAAACGTTCGTTTGGACAAGCTTGCGGAGCTTGTTAATTTGGATAAAAGTTATGTTATACGTCTGTTCCGTTCAAAGTTCGGAATGTCGCCCATTGAATATTTGATTGATTACAGACTTACGCAGGCAAGGGCTATGCTTATTAACACAAAAATGAGCGTGGGAGAGGTGGCTTTTGAATGCGGCTATTGCAGTTGCTCTTTTTTTATTTCCCAATATAAACGGAAGTTTTTGTGTACCCCAAAAGAAACTCGGGAGCTTATGCAAAAACAAATATAGCCGTTTGTGCAAACAATACAAATTTTAAAAACCAAAAATATTAAAGTTGAACAATATGCGTTGAATACGTTTTTCAAAATTATAAAAATATGTGATTTTCAGCCGTTTTTTTATTGAAAATCTACATTTTTACTATTGCCAAAACGCTTAAAATATTGTATAATATAAGTACCGGGAAGAGTTTTCCCTAAATTTTATTTTGAAAGGAAGAAAAAAATGAAAAGATTTTTTTCGGCACTTTTGTGCGCGCTGACGTTGGTTTTTGCGTTGGCGTTTACGGCGTGTGCGGCTGACCTCGCACCCGAAACCGGAGACGGTTATGTTTCCTATAATTATTCGCTGATTTCGTGCGGAACGGTGAACAACTACACAACGGCGACAATCGAAAAGAACGCAACGTTCGATGGGCGAGACGTTGTTAAGGTAACTCCCACGCCCAACGACGTTCCCGGCAACGTTTCGATTTTCACGCTAGACAGCTTTAACATTGCTTCTCAATCCGTGAAAGTTGACGTTTCCAAATATCAATTTGTGGGCGTTACATATTATTACGCTTGCGAAAATCCTTCCTATGACGGAAAAATGTATCTTAAATTCTGCAATCCCGTTGTTAAGGAAGCAACCTCTTCGGAAAACATTGTTGCAAACAAGTGGACGGAAGCTTATTTTAATCTTTCGGGAATTACCGATTCCGGAAATTTGGCTCAACTTCATTTCCGTCCTTTTAACGACACCCACCCTGCAACGGGACTTACAAGGGACGATGTGATTTATATTGAAAAATTCACATTTTATGAAAATAATCCCGACCCCAATGCAAAAACAACAATAACCTTTACCAAAGAAACTCCCGACACTTCGGGCGACGACGTTGTTTATTCGCTTAAAGAGGGCGAAAAGCTGGTTATTCCGCAAAATCCCTTTAAATATGAAAATGCGGAATTTTTGGGCTGGAAGCTTGCAATTGACGGCAAAACTTACGCTCCCGGCGATGAAATTGCCGTTACGGCGCAGGATATGAAGTTTGTTTCGCAATGGCGCGCTTCAGCTGTTGTGGAAGACACGCTTTCGTTTGTATTTTCGGAATATGCAAACGGCATTGTTACCAACAGAGATACGGGCGTTGTTAAGGTAAACGAAGAATATGACGGCAAAAACGTTGTTAAAGTCACTCCCAACCCCAAATATGAGGAAAACCGTTCCGTTATTATCGACGGTTACAGCTATAACACTGCGGGAATAGATTTAACGCAATATAAATATGCGGCGCTTGAATATTATTATATTTCTTCCGCACCCGTAACCGGCAAGCAACAGCTTGTTTTTACGGACTTAAAAAAAGTTTTGTCGAAGAACTTTACGGCTCTTTCGGACGAAGACATTATTACCGACCATTGGGCTGTTTCTATTTTTAATTTGGACGGACTTACGGACAATTTGAATCCCGACGCCGCCAACGCCATTCTTCAGCAAATGTGGGTTTATCCTTTCGGAACGGCAATAGGTCACGAGCAGGACCCCAACGACGTTATTTATATTTCCAGACTTATGTTCTTTAAGGAAAAACCGAGCTTTGAAACTCACGAAAGCTATATGAACGGCTATGACGACGGCACGTTTAAGCCCTCCGGCACAATGACAAGAGCCGAAGCTTGCACGGTTATTGCAAGACTTCT
>CAZJCI010000169.1:0-5072 GCA_964544455.1 uncultured Oscillospiraceae bacterium | reverse complement strand
TTTTAATACATAAGGAGAAAATTCTCATGAAAAAAACAAAAAAATTATTATTTGCCCTGACAATCGCAATGTTTTCGTTGATACCCTTATTCAAGCTTGAGGCGGCTGCCGATACGCAACGAGACGTATATCCTGTTACAGAATACAATACGCTTAAAAATATAAACAATTTGGACAGTACATGGACCAAACAATATGTTTTCACCTTGCAAGACGACTTGAGCGGAAGCAAAACGATAGTTTTTTCCGATTCCGATCAGAGCAAAATATATACATCAACCTTAACGGGCATAAGCTGAGTTTTACGGACGACAGCGACCTTGATTTTTTTGATATCGGTAAAAACATTTCACTGACGGTTCTTGACAACGTCGGGGGCGGCAAGGTGATTTCAAATTCAAAAGTCTGTATTTATGTCGGACCGGGAGGAAGTTTTACACCGGAAAGCGGAACTATTGAATGTAGCAACAATATCTGTATCAATTCTTCGAGTGGCACGATAAACATAAAAGGCGGAACTGTTAAAAATATAAATACAAATGATTTTCTAACAATCAACGCAGGTCATACAAACGTTTACATGACCGGTTGAAACGGTTTTGTGCAATGCCGCATCGGGCATAGAGATCGGAAAATTCACCATAGCCGAAATAGAGCCGAAAATAACCGTAACCGGAAATGTTTTAACGGTTACCGTTGTTGAAAATTTGGGCGGAGGAAAACCGGTAATCCTCGCATTATACAACGGAAACAGGCTTGTTGACATAAAAATAAAAGCTTATGACGGTAACCCCTTGGAATTTTCACTAAACAACTCGATCGCATATTCGTCGGCAAAAGTTATGATTTTGGACTCGTTAAAAACAATTATGCCGTTATGCGCCGCTGAAATTATTTTCTTCTGACAAAAAAAGAATGATGCAAACAACGCTTGATTTCGGAACTGCCGAGTTCGGGCGTTTTTTACATTTTTTCAAAACTCCAAAGCTGTAAACAAAATCCGAAAATTTTCAAATTAAGGAATATTTTTTCTCAACGTACAATAATTATTGAACAAAAAAATTTTTTTGAAAAACGCGGAACTTTTTTTAAAAACTATCGGTCTAATGCCGTGTAAATAAAAAAACAAAACAGGAAGGTACAAAAAATGAAAAAAACACTTGCGATTTTACTTACTTTTATGCTTGCGGCGGGAGCTTTTACCGCTTGCACAACGGACAAAGGAACCAACGGGGGCTTCGGTACTCCGAATAATGTTGAAGACGGCGGCAAAGACTCGGGCGACGTTTCCGAATATACTCTTCAGGGTATTATAGACAGCATTTACGCGCAAAAAGCTCCGCTGTTCGCATACGGTTCCATGGAGGTTGACCTTACCGACGAATATGCTTACACAAGAAATTTAGGGATTGACGATCCTTCGAAAGTTGCGCAGGCTGTGATTTCCGAGCCGATGATGGGCTCGCAGGCATATTCGCTTGTATTGGTTAAAGCCGCGCCCGGACAGGACGTTAAAAAGCTTGCGGAAGAAATGAAAGCCAACATCAATCCCCGAAAATGGGTGTGCGTTGAAGCGGACGACGTTAAAGTTACGACATACGGCGACATTGTTTGTTTTTGTATGATAAGCACGGATTTTGCGCAATATCTTACAGCCGACGAGGTTATAACCGCTTTTACAAACGTAATGACCGGAAAAGCGGAATATAAGGAGGGTGCGGAACCCAACATTCCCGAATATGAGGAAGAAGAATATAACGACGATGAATTTTATACGGACGAAAACGGCAACATTGTTTATGAATATCCGGACGATATTGACGTTTCGGGTCCCACTGTTGCGGGCGGTTTGGACGACGGTTTTAATTTGGACGACAACTTTGCGGTGGCTTTGAATTAAAATTGCAACAGTAAAAATCCGATTGTTATTACTGCGGACGTTCCGACTTGCAAAATCGGAACGTCTGTTTTTTGGGAAAGGTATTATATGGTTTTTTCGAGCATTCCTTTTTTATATTATTTTTTGCCCGCCGTGCTGATTTTATATTTTATTGCGGGAAAGCGATTTTCAAACCTTATTCTTTTTGCGGCAAGTCTTGCTTTTTATGCCTGGGGCGAACCGAAATATGTTTTTCTTATGCTGGGCTCAACCGTTTTGGGTTATTTGTTTGCGATTTTGATTGAAAAATCAGGCAAAAAAACCGCCGTTTCGAAAATATTGCTTTTTGCGGCGGTAAGCGTAAACGTTTTGGCATTGTGCGTTTTTAAATATGCGGATTTTGCCTTGGGCGAAATAAATACGCTTTTGCGAACGGATTTCGCTCTTCCGGGCATTGCGTTGCCAATCGGAATAAGTTTTTATACTTTTCAAATTTTAAGCTACTGCGTTGACGTTTACAGGGGCGACGTTGCGGCGCAAAAGAATTTTATAAGCTTTGCCGCGTATGTAACGATGTTTCCGCAACTTATTGCGGGGCCCATTGTGCGTTACAGCGACATTGAAAAGCAACTTGCATACCGTGAACATTCTTTGGAAAAAATTTACGACGGTTTACGGCGTTTTACGGTGGGGCTTTCCAAAAAAGTTTTGCTTGCAAATCAGCTTGGGGAACTTTGCGAAGCTTTTAAGGCAAGCGACGAAAACACGGTTCTTTATGTTTGGCTTTATGCTGCGGCTTATTCGCTGCACGTATATTTTGATTTTTCGGGATATTCGGATATGGCTATCGGTTTGGGCAAAATTTTCGGCTTTGATTTTTGCGAAAATTTTAATTATCCTTACATTTCGAAAAGCGCAACGGAATTTTGGCGCAGGTGGCATATGTCGTTGGGAACGTGGTTTAGGGATTACGTTTACATACCCATGGGCGGAAACCGAGTTGGCTTTTTGCGTTGGATATTCAATATTTTTACGGTTTGGGCTCTTACGGGGCTTTGGCACGGCGCAAGCCGAAACTTTGTGGTTTGGGGACTTTATTTTGCGGTTCTGCTTGTTTTGGAAAAGCTGTTTTTGGGAAAAATTCTTAAGAAACTTCCGAAAGTCTTTTCGCACATATATGCGCTTGCGGCTGTGGTTATAAGCTTTGTTATATTCGATTCGGAAAATTTTGCCGTTACCGGAAAGCGAATTGCGGCGATGCTGGGATTCGGCACGAACGGAATTTGCGGGGCGGAATCGCTTTATATGCTGAAAAGCTTTGCCGTTCCGCTTGCGGTGGGAATTGTTGCCGCAACGCCGATTTGCAAGCTTTGGCGCAAAAAGTTCGGCGAAAAAGTTCCGCTTGAAACGTTTTTTTGCGCAATATTGCTTGTTATTGTTACGGCGTATCTTGCGGACGGTTCTTATAATCCGTTTTTATATTTCAGATTTTAACGCGGTTTTATTGACTGCGACAACACAAATTTGAGGAGAATAAAATGCGCAACACAAAAAAAATTTCGGCTGTAATTTTATTGGCGTTGGTTTTGGGAATTTCGGTTATTAATTTAATTTTCCCAAAGCCGAATTATATTGACAGCGAACGACGCCCGCCGTCGGAACTTCCGGAACTTAACTTGGAAAACTTTTTGGGCGGAAATTATGCGGGCGATTTTGAAAAATACGCCACGGACTCTTTTGTTTTTCGCGACGAACTGCGGGAGCTTAAGGCTGTTTTTAACTACGGAGTTTTCCGAAAGCTTGACAACAACGATATTTATTTGAAAGACGGTTCTATGATGAAAATCGAGCAAAAAATCGACGAAAAATCCGTTGAATACGTATTGAAAAAATTTGAGAACCTTTATGAGAAGTATCTTAAAAACTCCGATTGCAAAATTTACGCTTCGATTATTCCCGACAAGGCGTATTTTGCTAAGCGGGACGGCGATTTGATTCCTACTTATGATTACGAAGAAATGTTTGCCAAAGTGAAAGACGGTATGCCTTATGCGGTTCACATTGACGTTACCGACGTTTTGCAGCTTTCGGATTTTTATTTGACCGACACGCACTGGCGGCAGGAAAAAATCATTCCGGTTGCAAAGAAAATTTCGGAAGCGATGGGAAACGATTATGATTCAAGCTTTGAGGAAATTGATTCCGGAATTGAATTTCGGGGGGTGAACAGCGGTCATTCCGCACTGAGGGGCGTTTTTGAAAAGCTTTTATATCTTGAAAACAAAACGATTGAAAACTGCGAAACCGTAAATTTGGAAAAGCAATATACTTTTAAGGATTACGACGCTTCGCAAGAAAAGGTTTATAACCTTGAAAAACTTGAATCCAAAGACCCTTACGAGGTATTTCTTTCGGGGGCGTGCGCGGCTGTTTTAATGAAAAACGAAAATGCAAAAAGCGAAAAAAGGCTTATTGTTTTCAGGGATTCTTACGGCAGCAGTCTTGCTCCGCTTTTGCTTGAGGATTATTCCGAAATATTGCTTTTGGATATACGCTATATGGCGTCCGAACTTGTGGGAGAATTTGCGGATTTTGAAAACGCCGACGTGCTTTTTTTGTACAGTACTACGCTTATTAATTCCGGTTCGGCGCTGAAATAACGATTTGCGTTATAATAATGCTTTGCATTATTATAATGCGTCAAACTATATAATAACAGCGTTATACGGGCATATAAAAATTAAGACGGACTTTACGTATTAAACGCAAAGTCCGTTTTTGTTTTCGGTTGATTTCAATTGTTTTTAAAAATTTCGGTTTGGGAAACGTCGTAAAGCGAATCCGTGTTTTCGGCGCCGCAAATTATGTTTTCCTCCATTGTTATGATGCGGTAACTTCGAAATAATCGTTGGCGACATCGGTGATTTCGGCTTGCCAAAAGCATGGGAAAAGATAATCGACGGAAAAGTTTTTCAGCGTTATGTTTTCGCATTCGAATATCCCGAATGCGGATATATCGTCTTGCAAAATCAGTTCGGCTCCGTCGCCGTCGATGGTGAGATTCTTTTTGCCTTTTATGAAAAACGTATATAGGCGGGGCAAATCGCTGTAACGTGGAAGATAATAGGAATCCGAGACGGCAAATTCTTGGTTGAAATATATTTTTCCGCCGCCGTGGTGAAGAGTATCGACG
>CAZJCI010000168.1:0-5093 GCA_964544455.1 uncultured Oscillospiraceae bacterium | reverse complement strand
GTGAAATCGAAAAAGAATCGTTCGAAAGCGTTTTGAGCAAAGAAACGGAGCAAGCTGAAAATAAAGAAAACGAAAAAACGGAAACAAAAGAGGAAGTCGGAAATTCCGAAAATTCAAATGCGGTAAACGGCGGGCAAAAAGAAAATGATTCGTCAACGGAAAATGCTGAAATAAAAGGTGAAATCGAAAAAGAATCGTTCGAAAGCGTTTTGAGCAAAGAAACGGAGCAAGCCGAAAATAAAGAAAACGAAAAAACCGAAACGAAAGCGGAAGTCGGAAATTCCGAAAATTCAACCGCGGTAAACGGCGAGCAAAAAGAAACGGATTCGACTGCGGAAAAGTTGGAAATAACAGAGAAAAACGAAAGCAGTTTTGAAGAAAACGCTGATTTTTCGGAGAAAGAAAATGACCGAAGCTTGGGTAAAGACGATAACGGTGAGGACGGAAATCAAACGCTTGACGACGGGGGTTATATGCCCGAGCCGATTGAACCGGAAAACGAGGTTATTTCCGATAAGCGATTAACCTGCACTCTTACCGTGCGGTGCGACGCAATTCTTAAAAATATTAATTCTTTGGATAAAGAAAAGGTGGAGCTTGTTCCGAAAAACGGTGTGATATTTGCAGAACAAACCGTTACGTTTTATGAAGGGGAAAGCGTATTTAATTTGCTTTTAAGAGAAATGAAACGAAACAAAATTCATATGGAATTTAAAAATACGCCGATTTATAACAGCGCGTATATTGAGGGAATAGGAAATCTTTATGAATTTGACTGCGGAGAGCTTTCGGGCTGGATGTACAGCGTGAACGGATGGTTTCCCAATTACGGTTGTTCCCGTTATAAGCTTAAAGAGGGCGACAGGGTGGAATGGCAGTATACCTGCAATTTGGGCGAAGATATTGGCGGAAATTACGCAAGAAACGGATTGGAAAAACAATGAACGAATTTAAAACGTATCACCCGATTGTTAATTTTATATATTTTGCGCTTGTTTTGGGATGTTCCTGTTTTTTTATGCACCCGATATGTCTTTTGATTTCTTTGACGTGCGGGTTTGCTTATTCCGTAATGCTGAAAGGCAAAAAAGCGATAAAAACAAACCTTTGTTATATGTTGCCCGTAACGTTTGCAACAGCTTTGATTAATCCTATGTTTAATCACGAGGGAATTACGATAATCGAATATTTGCCAAGCGGAAATCCGCTGACTCTTGAATCCGTTATATACGGGATTGCCGCTGCCTTTATGCTTGTTGGCGTTATGTGTTGGTTTTCGTGCTTTAACGAGGTTATGACAAGCGATAAATTCATTTATTTGTTCGGCAGAATAATTCCTTCGCTTTCGCTTATTTTTTCCATGACGCTTAGGTTTGTGCCGAAATTTACGGCGCAACTGAAAGTTGTTGCAAATGCGCAAAAGTGTTTGGGACGCAGTGCTTCCGACGGAAATATTGTGAAAAGGGCAAAATGCGGACTTTCGATTCTTTCGATTATGGTGACGTGGGCGCTTGAAAATTCGATTGAAACCGCGGACAGTATGAAATCAAGAGGCTACGGACTTCCCGGAAGAACTTCTTTTTCGGTATTCGTATTTGATAAGCGCGACAAAAAGGCGTTGTTTGCCGTTGCGTTTTTGGGAATATACGTATTTGCGGGAAAATTCGGCGGCGAAATGTATTTCCGATATTTTCCGTTTTTAAAAACAGCCGATTTTTCGCTTTACGGATTAAGCGTGTTTGCGGCATATTTTGCGCTGTGCGTATTTCCCGTTGCAATTGAGATAAAGGAGGCGATTAAATGGAATGCTTTAAGATCGAAAATTTGAGCTTTTCTTATCCCAACAAAAAAAACAAAGCGATTGACAATATAAGCATAACGGTAAACAGCGGAGAATTCATAACTTTGTGCGGAAAATCGGGTTGCGGCAAAACAACTTTTTTGCGGCTTTTAAAATCCGTTTTGGCACCGCACGGAGTTATGGACGGAAAAATATATTTTTACGGCAAAGAACTTGAACAAACCGACTTAAAAGAACAGGCGGCAAAAATAGGTTTTGTTATGCAATCCTGCGAAAACCAAATTGTTACCGATAAGGTTTGGCACGAGCTTGCGTTCGGTTTGGAAAGCTTGGGATATTCCACTCCCGAAATCAGAACAAGAGTGGCGGAAACGGCGTCTTTTTTCGGTATTCAAACGTGGTTTCACAAAAACGTTGCGGAACTTTCCGGAGGACAAAAGCAGCTTCTTAACCTTGCTTCCGTTATGGTGATGCAACCGGACGTTCTTATTCTTGACGAACCAACAAGTCAGCTTGATCCCATTGCGGCGCAGGAATTTATTAAAACGCTTGAAAAAATCAATCATGAGCTTGGCACAACGGTTATTTTGTCCGAACATCGCCTTGAGGACGTTTTTGAGGTATCCGAAAGGGTTGTTGTTATGGACAGCGGTAAAATAATTGCGGACGCCGAACCGAAAAAAATAGGGGAAATATTAAAAAAACTTAACCACAATATGATGTTGGCGTTGCCGACTCCGATGAGAGTTTTTTATGCCGTGGAAAACGGTTTGGAATCTCCTTTAAACGTTGGAGAGGGACGAAGATGGCTTGAACGCTATGCCGAAAAAAATCCGTTGAATAAAAGCGCAACGATAGAAGCTCCCCAAAAAGCCGATTTTAAAACGGCAATCGAACTTAGGGACGTATGGTTCAGATATGAAAAAAAATCTCCCGATATTATTAAAGGCTTAAATTTAAAAATAAACAAAGGAGAGCTGTTCGGCATTGTGGGCGGCAACGGAACCGGCAAAACAACAACTCTTTCGCTTATGAGCGGACTTTGCGCACCGTATAGGGGCGAAGTGCTTGTAAACGGTGAAAACATTTTAAAAACGAATAAGCTTTACGACGGAATTTTTGGCGTTCTTCCGCAGAATCCGCAAAGTATATTTGCTAAAAAAACGTTGTTTCTTGATCTTGCGGACGTACTGTCGGAAAAGAAAATTTCGGAAAAAGAAAAAGAAAAACTTGTTAAAAAAGCGGCGTCGGTTTGCCGTGTGGAAAAATTGCTGGAAAGTCACCCTTACGATTTGTCGGGCGGCGAACAGCAGCGAGCCGCGCTTGCCAAAGTTCTTTTGACAAAACCGCAAATACTGTTGCTTGACGAGCCGACAAAGGGACTTGACGCACACTTTAAAAAAATTTTTGCAAATATTCTCAATAATTTGAAAAACAACGGAATAACGGTTGTTATGGTGACGCACGACATTGAATTTTGCGCCGAATATGCCGACAGATGCGCAATGCTTTTCGACGGAAACGTTACTTCGGTAGGGGAGCCGAAAGAATTTTTTTGCGGAAAGAATTTTTATACAACTTGCGCAAGCCGTATGGCAAGAACAACGCTTCCGCAAGCTGTGACGGCGCATGATATAATAATTGCCTGCGGCGGAAAATTACCGCAAGACATAACAGAAACAAAAGAAACTCCGATTGATATTTTTAACGGTAACGAGGAAAAAGAAACTGCAAAACGCACAAATCTCGTTAAAAAGCTTAATCCGAAAAGAATTGCTTTGGGTTGCGTTTTTGCTTTGCTTTTTTTTGTTACGGCGATTGTTTCTTTTTTTGAATCGGAAATGCCGAAAATTGCGGCGGCAAACGTTTTCGGAATAAAAATAACGCAGTTGGCGGCTGTTACCGAAGCGATTGCGGCAATGCTTTGCTTTTTTCCGCAAAAAAAATACAATTCAAACGACATATGTTTTTCGAACGATGAAAAAAAGCTTGACAAGCGTACCGTTGCTGCAACGTTTATTGCTCTTATTGCTATTCCGCTTACAATATATTTCGGAATTTCTTTTTTGGGTGACAGGAAATACTATTTTATCAGTCTTTTGATTATCCTTGAAACGTTGATACCGTTTTGCTTGGTTTTTGAAAGCCGAAAACCGCAGGCAAGGGAAATTGTTGTTATAAGCGTTTTGTGCGCAATCGGCGTTGCGGGACGAACGGCGTTCTTTATGTTGCCGCAGTTTAAGCCGGTTGTTGCCGTTGTCATTATTTCCGGCGTTTGCTTCGGCGGAGAAACGGGATTTTTGGTTGGAGCGGTTACTGCTTTTGTTTCGAACTTTTTTTTCGGGCAGGGGCAGTGGACGCCGTGGCAAATGTTTGCGTTCGGCGTTATAGGATTTATTGCCGGCGTTCTTTTTAAAAAAGGATTTTTAAAGCGGACAAAAACTTCTCTTTGCGTTTTCGGATTTTTTGTAACGCTGATTGTTTACGGCGGAATTATGAATCCGTCCTCCGTGATTATGTCGCAATCCGAACCAAACTTAAAAATGATTTTGGCGGCTTATGCCACGGGCTTTCCGCTTGATTTGGTTCATGCCGCTTCAAGCGCGTTTTTCCTTTGGTTTATTGCGGAACCGATGATTGATAAGTTGGAAAGAATTAAGGTGAAATACGGATTGATTGAACGTTAAAAAAGTTGTTATTCAATTTGTGAACGAAAAAATAAATTTGTAAATTTTAAAGATTTGTCGCCTGTGTTATTGAAATTTTGCGCCGGCGGTGGTATAATGTACGTATTAAGATTTATATTTGAAAAGAGGTTTTTTTTATGGGTAGATTTACGTTACCGAGAGATTTATATTACGGCAAGGACGCACTTGAAAATTTAAAAAATCTTTCGGGAAAAAAGGCTATTGTTGTATCGGGCGGCAGTTCGATGAGAAAAGGCGGATTCCTTGATAAGGTGGAAAGCTATCTTAAGGAAGCCGGAATGGAAGTTAAGTTTTTTGAAGGCGTTGAGCCCGATCCTTCCGTTGAAACGGTTATGAAAGGCGCGGCGGCAATGACTGAATTTCAGCCGGATTGGATTGTTTCCATCGGCGGAGGTTCGCCTATCGACGCGGCAAAAGCAATGTGGGCTTTTTATGAATATCCCGACACAACGTTTGAAGATTTGTGCACACCGTTTAATTTCCCCAAACTCAGAACAAAAGCACGTTTTTGCGCTATTCCGTCAACATCCGGAACGGCAACCGAAGTAACGGCGTTTTCCGTTAATACGGATTATTCCAAGGGA
>CAZJCI010000167.1:0-5115 GCA_964544455.1 uncultured Oscillospiraceae bacterium | reverse complement strand
GTCTGTATATATAACGTTTGCACCTTTTGCCGCATTTTGCGGATTTTCGCAAAAATTAATGGTTGCACCGGTTTGATTTGCAATTTGCATACATTCGTTAACAAGCAATTCATTCGGAAAATATTTTTTAGGCGCGCAGGCTGTAAAATTAAGTCCAAGCTTTGCACACCCAACCATAAGTGAATTTCCCATATTATATCTCGCGTCGCCCATATATACAAAATTTATACCCTTAATCTGTCCGAAATGTTCCTTTATCGTCAACATATCGGCAAGAATCTGCGTTGGGTGAAATTCGTTTGTAAGTCCGTTCCAAACGGGAACTCCCGCATATAACGCAAGCTCTTCCACAATACTTTGAGCAAATCCTCTATACTCTATTCCGTCATACATTTTTCCAAGCACGCGCGCAGTATCCGCAATACTTTCCTTTTTTCCTATTTGCGAACCTGTCGGATCAAGATAAGTACATCCCATTCCAAGATCGTGTGCGGCAACTTCAAAAGCGCAACGAGTACGAGTACTTGTTTTTTCAAAAATTAAGGCTATGTTTTTTCCTTCGCAGAGTTTATGAGGAACTCCCGCCTTCTTTTTTGCTTTTAATTCTGCGGCAAATTCAATAAGTCCCAATATTTCATCGGTAGTATAATCCAAAAGTTTTAAAAAACTGCGTCCTTTAATGTTCATACAAATACGTTTCCTTTCCCATATTCCAAAATAAAGCAGACTGTTACATCTGCTTTATTAATTAAGTTAAATTTAATCAAGAAGACCTTCGTTTTTAAGATAGTTATAGCTGTTTTCAATTGCTTTAAACGGATCATCGTCAACCCAGTTACCGTCTTGCTCAACAACAAAACTCTTAACCCCCGTCTTTTCGGCAAGAGGAATAATCGATTTAAAATCAATATTTCCGTTTCCGATTGAAGTAATATACGGTACATTACCGTTCTGTCCGCCACAAGCCCCCATGTCTTTAAGATGAAGAATATCAATTCTTCCTGCAAGTCTTTCAATCGTAGCTCTTACGTCGGCTCCGCCGTGTTGAACCCAATATGTATCCAGCACAAACGAACAAGTTTTGGGATCAAGTCCTTCAACAAGATAATCAAACATAGTTTTGCCATCGAATTTTTTAAATTCAAAACTGTGATTGTGATAAGTAAATTTATATCCGTATTTATTTATTTTTGCCGCAACCTCGTTAGCCTGTTCTATAAACTTAAGAAGATTTTCTTTTGATTCCCTTGCAAATCCCGGCATACCGCCTATTCCGATATTGGTTGTTCCCAAAATATCGTGAATTTTCATTGTTTCATCGGTTTTATTGATAATGTCATCCCAACTGTAATGAGTACCTACAATTTCAATTCCCGCGTCTTTTGCGGCAGAGGCATATTCTTCGGGAGTTAAACAATAAAATCCCGCAGTTTGTCCTTGCGTGTAACCGATTTCAGCCATTCTCCCAAAAGTAGCTTTCGCCATTTCCGGAAATTTAAAATAATCTCTCACGGTATAAATTTGAAGTCCGATTTTTTTCATAATAATCTCCATTCTGCCTTTCGGCGCAATGCTTACGCATCAATATTATTAATTATATTATAACACAAATAATTTGATATTTCAATACCTAAAACTAATTTTTTTGCTATAATTTTGCAACTCCGCTTTCTTTTGCGGCTTTTGCAACAGCGGTTGCAACAGCTTTTCCGACTCTTGGATCAAAAGCTTTCGGAATTATATATTCCGAAGAAAGTTCATCATCCGATACCAACGAAGCAATTGCCCAAGAAGCGGCATTTTTCATTTCTTCGTTTATATCCGAAGCACGAACGTCAAGCGCGCCTCTGAAAATTCCGGGGAAAGCAAGCACATTGTTAATTTGATTCATAAAATCCGAACGTCCCGTTCCCACAACAGCCGCTCCGGCTTTTAATGCAATTTCAGGCATAATTTCAGGAACGGGATTTGCCATAGGAAAAACAATCGCTCCTTTTGCCATAGAACCAATCATTTCTTCGGTAACAATTCCCGGAGCCGAAACGCCTATAAATACGTCAGCGCCTTTCATCGCGTCGGCAAGACCGCCTTTTATGTGCTCTCTGTTTGTTTTTAACGAAAGGCTCCGATGAACACTCGAAAGATTGGCGTCGCCTTCGCAAATAATCCCGAATTTATCAACCATAATTAAGTTCTTAACGCCAAGATTCATCAACCGGTTTGCAATTGCAATTCCCGCCGAACCCGCTCCGTTAATAACGCATTTTATTTCGGAAATACTCTTTTTAACAACTTTAAGCGCATTGATAATTGCGGCGGCAACAACAACCGCAGTTCCGTGCTGATCATCGTGAAAAACGGGTATATCGCATATTTCTTTTAGCTTTTTTTCAATTTCAAAACACCTTGGCGCGGCAATATCCTCTAAATTTATACCGCCGAACGAACCCGAAATATTATATACCGTTTTTACAAACTCGTCAACATCTTTGGTTTTTATACAAATCGGAAAAGCGTCCACATTTCCGAATTCTTTAAATAATACGCACTTTCCCTCCATAACCGGCATACCGGCTTCGGGACCGATATCTCCCAACCCCAAAACAGCCGAACCGTCGGTTATCACCGCAACAAGATTGCTCCTTCTTGTTAATTCATACGATTTTTCAATATTGTTGTGAATATCAATGCAAGGTTCAGCCACACCCGGAGTATATGCAAGCGAAAGATCCGTTGAATCTTCAACTTTTACTCTTGAAACAACTTCTATCTTACCTTTCCATTCATAATGCTTTTTCAAAGATTCTTCTTTTATATTCATTTGTCTTCCTCCGATAAATCAGTTTACGCCGTACAATAATTTATCATATGTCGGAAAAGGCCAATATTCCTCTCCAACCATAGTTTCCATAGTATCGGCAACGCGGCGCAGTTCTTTCATTGCGGGAATAACGGCGTCACGACAAAAATTTGCTTTTTCGGAAGAAATACAAATATCTCTGCATTTTTTTTGCAAACCGTCCAACCAATCAATTTTATCCGTAAATTCGGCGGAAAGCTGAGTTAATTCCGAAACAACGCTTTTAGCGGCAACATCAACAATTCCTATCGATGCTTTTGCAACGCAAGTGTCCGTTACGTCTTTTGTATATTTAAAAACCGCAGGCAAAATTTGTTTTCGCGCCATTTCTAACATTGTCAGAGCTTCAATATTTACATGATTGGCATAATCCTCAAGAAGTATTTCGGTTCTCGAAACCAATTCTTCTTTTGTAAAAATTTTATGCTTTGTAAAAAGTTCAATATTCTTTTCATCGGCAAAATGAGGAATTGCGTCCGGAGTTGTTTTAAAGTTGCACAATCCTCTTGCCTGCGCTTCTTTTATCCACTCGTCCGTATAATTGTTCCCGTTAAATATTATACGCTTGTGTTTATTAAGAACTTCTTTAAGCAATTCTTTCAGCTCGGAATCAAAATTTTTCGCAACGCTTAATCTGTCGTAAAATTCCGAAAGAACATCGGCAACCGCAGTGTTTAAAACCGTATTGGGATCCGCAACTGAAAACGACGAACCAACCATTCTGAACTCAAATTTATTCCCCGTAAAAGCAAAAGGCGAAGTCCTGTTTCTGTCGGCAGTATCCTTTTGAAAATCCGGTAAAACGTGCACTCCCGTTTCAATTTTTTGTTTGCGTATATCCTCCGCTTCGCCGTCCGTTTCAAGTGCCTCAAGAACACTCAGCAAATCATCTCCCAAAAATATCGAAACTATCGCGGGAGGAGCCTCATGACCGCCAAGTCTATGATCGTTTCCCGCACTCGAAGCGGTAATTCTCAAAAGATCCTGATGCATATCCACCGCCTTAATAACAGCGCAAAGGAACGTAAGAAACAGCATATTTTCCGCCGGATTTTTACCGGGATCGAACAAATTCATTCCTTTTCCCGTCGATAACGCCCAATTGTTATGTTTGCCGCTTCCGTTAACACCCGAAAACGGTTTTTCGTGCAATAAGCAAACAAGATTATGCTTGTTTGCAACTTTTTTCATAATTTCCATTGTCAGCTGATTATGATCGGTCGCAATATTGGCAGTGGTGAATACAGGCGCAAGCTCATGCTGTGCGGGCGCAGCTTCGTTATGCTCTGTTTTCGCGTATATGCCAAGCTTCCACAGCTCTATATTAAGATCCTCCATATATGCCATTACCCGAGGTTTGATTGTTCCGAAATAATGGTCTCCAAGTTCTTGCCCTTTTGGCGGCATTGCGCCAAAAAGCGTTCTTCCCGTAAAAATCAAGTCTTTTCTTTTTTCATACGTTTCTTTGTCAACAAGAAAATATTCTTGCTCCGCCCCCACTGTCGAAACAACGCGCTTTACATCGTTTATACCGAATAAATTCAATATTTTTATCGCCTCGGTGCTTACAAGCTCCATTGAACGCAATAACGGAGTTTTTTTATCCAACACTTCGCCGCCGTAAGAACAGAAAACCGTTGGAATACATAACGAATCGTCTTTAATAAACGCATAAGAAGTGGGATCCCAAGCGGTATAACCTCTCGCTTCAAATGTTGCTCTCAAGCCGCCCGACGGAAAAGACGAAGCGTCCGGCTCGCCTTTTATAAGTTCCTTCCCGGAAAATTCCATAATAACCGATCCGTCTTTTTGCGGCGACAAAAAGCTGTCGTGTTTTTCCGCCGTAACGCCGGTCATCGGTTGAAACCAATGAGTAAAATGCGTTGCGCCTTTTTCCAAAGCCCAATCTTTCATTGCGTTAGCAACAACGTTTGCAACGGTAATATCCAAATCCTTACCGTCCTCAATAGTCTTTTTCAACGACTTATAAATCTCTTTGGGAAGTTTTTCTTTCATAACATCGTCGCCAAAAACATATTCGCCGAACATGGACGGTACATAATTTGTTTTTTCGCTCATTATAAAAATCCTTTCGTTGAATATAAATCACTTATTTAACAAAATATATTATATAATTAATTTTACGGTATGTCAAGCGATATTTGTTAATTAGGATAATTTTTTGACGGATTAGAAAAAACGTGAATTCCCAATGTAACTTCCACCGCAAATTCCACTATGGAATTTACTTTGGG
>CAZJCI010000166.1:0-5120 GCA_964544455.1 uncultured Oscillospiraceae bacterium | reverse complement strand
TTTTTCATATTGCCCCAAAATTAATAATCCGAAGAAACTATAATCGGATTTTCTATAAATTGATAATTCTCACACCGATAGCTACTATCCGGAGAAGTTTGCTCAAAAACAAATTCAATTGCAATTGTTTTTTCAACGTTTACTTCAAATTCAACCGGTGCGGTGGAGGTTCTCATAATGGGACTTGTATAAAGTGCCTTTCCGTTGGAATCCAGAATCTTAAGTCTTCCTTCAACATCATCACGACCGGAGATATAATATGAACCGCTCACAGTTTTCGCAAGTGTATTTGTCGGATAGGTAGTGAAATATGTTCTGTAATACTTACCGTTGGATTCGGTACCTCCTTTTTCGCAGTTGCACCTTATATATCCCACGCCTTTTTCCTGATAAGTTTTTAATTTTGAAATATCGCTGCAATCAATATAAGAACGGCTCCAAAGCTCAAGCTGTTTTGCGGGCTTTTCCACTTCGCCGCCCAAATAAACCGTGTTTTCTTCGCCGTCCCACGCAACGTCCTTTTTAAAAGCCGTTGCAACCGCTCTTACGGGAAGATACGTTGTTCCGTTATAAATAAACGGTTCCACCGAATCGCCGTTTGCGTCTTTGGGTTCAACCAAAACTCCGTCCACCACAAGTTTAATGTCTCTGTAAACCGCCGTTATTTGTTCGGCGGCTTCCTTTGCAAATCCGGAAGACGCGCCAAGCGCAACCGTTGCCACAAGCGCGCCGGCGGCAAAGCCTTGTAATCTTTTGTTCATTACCGATTCTCTCCTTAAAAATAATTTTTACGCAAATATGATACTCTTTTTTTTTTTTTTGTCAATACATAATTTCTACATTTTACACATTTTACAAACAAATTTAATATTTGAAATGATATCTTACAAACTTTCCGCAACGTCATAAATAAGGCGTTCGGTTTTTTCCCAACCCAAACACGGGTCTGTAATGGATTTTCCGTATGTGCACTCGTCCACCTTTTGCGCACCGTCTTCAATATAGCTTTCAATCATCATTCCTTTAACCAGCTTGCGAATTTCGGGATTTACCTTACAGCTGTAAAGCACGTCTTTGGTAATTCTGATTTGTTCAAGATATTTCTTTCCGGAGTTTGCGTGGTTTGCGTCAATAATAACCGCCGGGTTATCCAAACCGGATTTCAAATAGCTTTCGTTAAGTCTGACCAAATCTTCATAGTGATAATTAGGCATAGACCTGCCGAAAGCGTCGGTATATCCTCTCAAAATCGCATGAGCATATTTGTTGCCCTCGCTTGTAACTTCCCAGCCTCTGTAAATAAAAGTGTGCGAATGTTGCGCCGCAGTAATGGAGTTCATCATAACGGAAATATCTCCCTCCGTCGGGTTTTTCATACCCACGGGAACGTCAAGTCCGCTTGCCGTCAAACGGTGTTGCTGATTTTCCACGGAACGAGCCCCCACCGCAATATATGAAAGCAAATCCGAAAGGTATCTGTGGTTTTCGGGATAAAGCATTTCGTCCGCACAGCTGAAATCAAAATCCCTGAGCGCGCACATATGAATATCTCGAATCGCAATAATGCCTTCAAGCATATCCGGTTCTTTTGTGGGGTCCGGCTGATGAAGCATTCCCTTATATCCCGAACCGTTTGTTCTCGGCTTGTTGGTATAAATTCTCGGAACAATAATAATTTTATCGGCAACCTTATCCTGAACCGTTCTCAACCTTGAAATATAATCCAAAACGGAATCTTTGTTGTCGGCGGAACACGGTCCGATAACAAGCACAAATTTGTCGCTTTTTCCCGCAAAAACGGCTTTAAGCTCGTCAAGACTGTTTTTGCGCACGTCAATCATTTTTTGGGTAAGCGGAAATTGAGCCTTAATCTCCTGCGGAATGGGAAGTTTTCTCTTAAAAATCATATTCATTTTACCTTTTCCTTTCGTATATATAATTATTTTTATATTTCATAATTTTAATATTATTTTTTAAAATATCCGTTTTCAATCAAACTTTTGCAAAACATTGGCAACTCAAAGTTTTTTGCCCGTCAAGGATACGCCGTCCGCAAACGACTTAAAAGTTAAAAGCTTTTGCAACGCACCATGTTATTGCGGCTTGTTGAATCGTTTACGCCTTTCCGCGGAAGTTCTCATCATTTCTCTTATTCCGTCCCTGTTGCCGTCGGCAATCAGTTCCCGCATTTTTGTAATCTGCTCGATAAAAGCGTCGGTTTCTTCAAGCAAAGCATCCCTGTTCAAAAGGAAAAGCTCGCTCCACATAATGTCGTTAATGTTTGCGATTCTTGTTAAATCCCTAAAAGAATCTCCCGTATAATCGCACAGCTTTTCGTCACCGTTTGCGCACATAAGCGCAACCGCAATGGCGTGCGTAAGTTGCGAAAGAAAAGCAATCATTTTGTCGTGTTCTTTCGGCGAAAGAATACTGATTTTTCTGAATCCCAGAATTTCGCCAAGCTCGCTGCAAACCTCAACGGCGTTTTCCGAATTTTTTTCCGTCGGAACAACAATATAATTCGCACCTTTAAAAATAGCTTCGCTGCTGTTGTGAACGCCGCAAACCTCTCGTCCCGCCATGGGGTGCGCCGCAATAAATTCGGCTTTATTGCCCAGCATTTTTTGAATTTCGCTTACAATTTTCGTCTTAACGCCCGTAACGTCGGTAACAATCGTGTCTTTTCTTATAAAATCGCAATATTTGTCAAGCCATTCCAAAAGCGAATGAGGATAAAGCGCAAACACAATTATATCGGCACGTCTGACCGCCTCTTCGGTGGTAACGGTACTGCCCACGTCAATAATTTCCTTGTCAAGCGCATATTCAATTGCGTCAATATCTCGGTCAATCGCTTCAACATAAAAATCTTCTTTTTTCAAAGCCCTTGCATAACTTCCGCCCATAAGCCCAAGACCTATTATCAAAAATCTTGTGTTTTGCGGAATTTTTTCATAATTCATATAAAATTTCCTCCCTCCGCCTGGCGAAGAATATAAAAATCCAAACGCCTAAAAAACATATATCCGAATACCGCTAACCGAACAAGAAAATGTTTTTATTCATTGCCGATTTCAATATCCGCTCCCAGCGAAATCAACTTTTCAAAAAAATCCGGCATACTTTTGGAACAGTCCTCGCACCCCACAATCGTGCCGCCGTATTTTGTCGCCAACACCGCCGTCGCCATAACAACTCTGTGGTCGGAATTGGAATTTATCGGTTCTTTCGGCGTATGTAACCTAACGTTTTTCACCGCAATTTCATTTTCAAAGCAGTTAATAACCGCGCCGAATTTTGCAAGTTCTTGTTTCATAACCGCTCCACGGTCGCTTTCCTTAAATTTCAACCGTCTTGTACCCACAAGCTTTCCGCCGCCGAATTCCGCAAGCAACGTCAAAAGAATCGGTGCCAAATCGGGGCAGTCGGAAACGTCCAAAACCGAGTTTCCTTTTTTAATTTTTTCAAAATATTCCGCATAAACCGAATCGCCCTGAATAACGTTTTTGCTCATACCCAATATTTCAACGTTACCGCCCAAACAATTCAACGCTTCAAAAAAAGCCGCATTGGAACAATCTCCCTCCACCGTAACGTTGTTCGGAACATAGCGTTGATTACCCGCAACAAAGTAAGTTTTTTCCCCGTCAAACTCCGAACTGACGCCGAAAGTTTTTGTTGCGGCAAGCGTCATATCAATATAAGATTTACTTTCCGGATATTCCGCCAAAACAATTTTGCTGTCACCGTCAAGCAAAGGCAACGCAAACAACAGTCCCGAAATAAATTGACTGCTTTTGTTTTCCAAAATATTGTATATCTCGTTTTTAAGCTTGCCGCACACCGTAAGACCGCTTGAATTTTTTTCAAATTCAAAACCGTAATCGGCGGCAATTTTTTCATATGCGCCAAGCGGTCTTGCAAACAACCGCTCTTTGCCGCAAAATTCCGTTCTGTTTCCCGAAATAAGCGCAACGGGTATCAAAAACCGTAACGTACTGCCGCTTTCACGCACGTTAAGCGGAATTTGCGCACAGCTTTCGCAAGGGTTGAATCCGGTAATTTCAACAAAGTCTTTACCCAAATCAACCTTTGCGCCAAGTGCGCAAACGCACTCCAAAGTTGCTTTAATATCTTCCGAATATGCAATATTCCGAATTATAGATTTACCTTTTGCAAGCGAGGCGCAAATAATATATCGGTGAGCCATACTTTTGGAAGGAGGCGCAACAACGCTTCCCCGCATTTCCGAAGGTCTAATTTTTGCAATCATTTTTGCCACCGTATCTGTCACAAAGATAGTCAATCGCTTTAATATATCCGTTAAATCCCAAGCCGATAATTGTTTTTTCGCAATACAAACGAACATAGCTTGTTTGCCTGAATTCTTCCCGTGCCGAAACGTCGGAAATGTGCACTTCAACCGTCGGAATGCCAACGGCTTTCAAAGCGTCAAGCAACGCTATACTTGTGTGAGTATAGGCGGCGGGATTAATAACAATACCGTCAATGTTCCCATAAGCTTCCTGAATTTTGTCCACAAGTGCCCCTTCATGGTTGGATTGAAACAACAATACCTCAATTTCTTTTTCAAGGCAATGATTTTTAATTGTTTCGCACAGCTCGGCATATGTTTCGCTTCCGTAAATCAAAGGTTCTCTTATGCCAAGCATATTAATGTTCGGACCGTTCAAAACAAGTATTTTCATTCATATCACCCTATCTCAATAGTTTTTTAAATTCGTTTATAATTTTTGTTGCGTTTTCTTCAATGTTTCTCGATATTTTAACTTTAACGTCGCATTTTTCGCAATAAATCGGGTATCGGTATTCATACATTGCCAAAAGCTTTTCCCTAGTGTCGGAAAGAGGTCTGTCCGATGTTTCAAAAATTTCGTCAATGTCCGCGTCCGCAAAAACAATCCGTCCGTTTTGCCTAAGTTCGTCAACGTTTTTTTCTCGCAGAACCGCACCGCCGCCCGTTGCAATAACAACTCCGGTTTCTTTGGAAATTTCGGAAATAACCGTCGATTCAATATTTCTAAAATATTCTTCTCCGTGTTTTTCAAACATCTCGGAAATTTCGCAATTGCAAAACTTTTTAATTTCTTCGTCCGTAT
>CAZJCI010000165.1:0-5134 GCA_964544455.1 uncultured Oscillospiraceae bacterium | reverse complement strand
TGACGGGACGGAGTATGCTTAATGTTCTTTCGGCTGCAAACGAAATGGGATATGTTGATATTCCGTCAAACACTCTCATAGATTTAAGCGAATTGAAAAGATTTAAACCGGAAGAAATAACAATTGTAACAACCGGGTCGCAAGGAGAGCCGATGAGTGCTCTTTACAGAATGGCATACGCCGAACACGACAAAGTTCAGGTTTCGGAAACGGACTTGGTTGTGCTTTCCGCTTCCGCAATTCCTGGAAACGAAAAGCTAATTACAAAAATCATAAACGAGCTTATCAAGCGCGGCGTTCAGGTTTTAAACGATTCCATTGCTGAAGTACACGTTTCGGGTCATGGATGTGCGGAAGAACTCAAATTAATGCAGGTATTAACCAGACCTAAATTTTTTGTTCCGATACACGGTGAATACAAACATCTTAAAGCAAACGTCGATTTGGCTCACGAAGTCGGAATAGATCCAAGCCGCACGCTCATTCCGGAAGTCGGACACGTTATAGAATTTACACCCGACACAATGGAAATGACGGAAGTTGTTCCGTCGGGAAAAGTTTTGGTGGACGGCTTTGGCGTCGGTGACGTCGGTAATATTGTACTGCGAGACAGAAGACATCTCGGTCAGGACGGTCTTATTGTTGTTGTTGCTTCCGCAAATTTTGATGAAAAATTGCTTCTTGCGGGACCGGACATTGTTTCAAGGGGATTTGTTTATGTCCGTGAAGCGGAAGAACTTATGGAAAGCGTCAGACGACTTGCGCTTGAAATAATCGAAGATTGCTTTAATCGTGATGTAACAGATTGGAACGAAATAAAAACCGCTTTGCGAGATGAACTTACGTCATATATTTACGGCAGAACAAAACGTAAACCTATGATTTTGCCGGTAATTATGAATATTTAGTTATTTAACATTAAATATTCGGATGTCGAATTTCAGAAAGAAGGAAAAATAATGAAAATTCGTAAAAATAAAATATCGCTTCCGCAAGGGCTTTCCGAATATGTAAAAGAAATGACTGACGCCGATATAGGTGAATTGCGCGTACTTGTTTATCTGCTTTCAAAAGACGGAGATACTGATTACGATGAAATATCTGACGCGCTGAAACTTGATAAAACCGATGTAATATCCGCAGTTTCTTATTGGCGCGGAGCGGGCTACGTTTCCGTGGGAAACAAGACGGGAATAGGCGTTGCAAACACTGACGTTCAAAACAATCTTCAAAATAACAATTTGGCTATTAACACGGATTCGCTGAAAAATTCGGTACGTGATTTTGACAGTAAAACATATACAGGTACCGAACTTGCCAATCTTATGGAAAAACCGGATAACGGTTCGCTGCTGAATTTTGCAAGAGAACGACTTGAAAAACCGCTCCTTTCTCCAAAAGAAAATTCCGATTTGATATATCTTATGGAAGAAGTTCTTTTGTCACCCAATATGCTTATGCGTATTATTGATTATTGTGCGGAAATCAACAAAAAGTCAGTCAGATACGTTTTTAAAACCGCAATAGACCTTGCGGATAATCATAACATAAAAACATACGAAGAACTTGAAAAGTATTTTGAAAAAAAGAAAGCCGCCAAAAGTGCCGAAGAAACGGTGAGAAGTATTATGGGAATCGGCGAAAGAAATTTCACAGCTTTGGAAAAGAGGCACATAAAAAAATGGTTTGAAGAATTCAACAGCACCAAAGAACTTATCGAATACGCTTACGAAAAAACCATAACAAATATTTCCAAACCGTCAATTTCATATATGTCCAAACTGCTGGAAAAATGGTTTGAACTTGGCTTTAAGAGCGTTGACGATGTTAAAAATCAAAAAAATTCCCCACAAAGCACAAAAAATCTTGACCTTGCGGTATTCGATGAAGCCGTTCCCAAAAAAGACATAAAAAAAAGCGACTCAACCGTCGGATTGGATCTTGACGATTTTTTTGAAAATACATAAAATGCTAACAAATTTTAAAACGGAACAGTGATATACAAATGAAAATAAAATCTTGTGAAATTAACAATTTCGGGAAAATAAGCAATAAAACAATTGATTTCGATAAAAGAATTACAGTTATACGCGGCAATAACGAATCGGGTAAAAGCACTCTTTCACATTTTATAAAATACGCACTGTACGGTTTTTGCGGAAAGGGAAGAGACGAGCGGAATAACGAAAAAATCAAATATACTCCGTGGAGCGGCTTAAAAAGTTCAGGCACATTGGTGCTTGAAGACGAAAACAAAAATGTTTACCGAACAGAACGATTTGCCGAAGGAAAAAGTATAAAAGGCAGAATATTGGACAGTAGCGGTACCGAAGTTTTTAAAGGGCGTGAAGCCGGGGAAGTTTTTTTGGGGATAGATTCATCCGCATTCGAAAAAAGTGCGTTTGTCGGACAAAAGGACATTGAACCAAACGAAATAAAAAATCTTGGCGCGAGTCTTGAAAAACTTTTACTTAAAAGCGACGTTGACGACGCAGATTTCGATAAAGCGAAAAAGGTTCTTTCAACCGAAAAAAGCAAACTTTTCAGTAAAATTAAAAATTCCGGAAAAATTCCGGAGCTTGCGGAAAAAATCTCGCAACTGAAAGAAAAAAGAATTATCCAATCCGAAAACAACCGAAAATTGAATTTAGCGGAATTTACAGCCGAGGAATGTGAAAAAAAGCTTTTGAATATCGACTCGCGTTTGAAAAAACTATATTCGGAATACGATAACATAAAAGCTTACGACGCTTATGAACGACTTCAAAAAATCAACGCAATAAAAGAAAAATGCGCAGATACCGAAACACAGTATAAACTTGCGTATGAAAAAGCTTGTATAAACGGCTTTCTTGCCGACAGAAAATATTTTGAATCGCTTTCTTATGCATATTCAGACTATCTTTCGGCACTCCCCCAAAAAATTCGTGCGGAAAAAGACTTATCCGACGCAAAAGCAAGATATAAAGAACTCACCGATAAATTGCATAACGGCAATAATTTTGACTCAAGCATTAATACCGGTAACGGCGAAACAATAAAAAAAGCTTGCATAAACGCACAAACGCTGAATTCGGAAATTAAAAAACTAACAATACTTGCAATTGTTTTGTTGTGTCTTGTTATAACTTTTCCAATAGCGATTTTTATGTTTGTTTCTGCGTCAAAAAAAAGAAAAAAACTTTCCGCATATTTAAAAACACTTGGATTTTCCAATATTTCGTCGCTTTTGCAATACAGCTCGTTTTATACCGATAATTCCGGAAGACTGAGAATTTTATATGAAGATACGCAACGCCTTTCCAAAATTGCCGAAGAAAAGAAAATCGAATTTTCCGTATGCGAAGAAATGCTTGAACAAAAACTTATGCAAATCGGATATATAAACGAATTTAACAGTACGGAAGAATATTTATCGGACATAAAAAACAATATATTGCCTAAAATCAATTCAAACGTAAGTAATCTCGAAAATTGCGAGGCTGAATATTCAAAGAACCGAAAGGCGTTTGACGCGCTTATTTCGGTAAGCGATATAAAACAGTTGGAAAAACTTGCGGCTTTAAAAACCGATACTCCTCCGCAAAGAACAGCGTCCGAAGTTGAAGTTTGCATTAACTACGACGAACAGGCAAAAGAACTGCTTGAAAATAAGCTGTTGCATAATAAGACCGAAATTGCCGGACTTTCAGCAATATGCGAAGACCCGGCAATTATCGAAGATGCCGTTTTCCGTCTTGAAAAAGAACTTTCGGAAGCAAAACTTCAAAACGACGCAATAGATATGGCTCTCGAACTGATTGAACAATCTCGTGAGGATATAAGAAGTGACGTATTCCCGGCAATTTCAAAAAGAGCGGGAGAGTTGTTTTCAAAATTCACCGACGGAAAATACAGAGATTTATTTTTCGATAAAGATTACTCGGTTAAGGTTTTGGAATGTGAAGACGGCGTAACAAGAAACGTCGGATATCTCAGCTCAGGTGCGATTGACGCCGCATACCTTGCATTGCGAATTTCGTTGGCGGATTATCTTTGTCAAGCCAAACCGCCGCTGATTTTTGACGATTCTTTTGCTCAAACTGACGATGAACGACTTAAAAATATTCTTGAAGTTCTTTATGGATTATCGGAAGAATACCAAATTATCATTTTAACTTGTCACAATCGAGAAGAAAAAATTCTTTCCGATAAATGCAAAGTTATAGAAATGATATAAAATACGTATATATCGACAGTTTTAATGCGTTTGCGATTGCCAAGGTATACTTTCACCTATTACCGTATAAAATATATCATACGGCAATAATATATTTGCGAGGTGAAAAACTTTGAAAAATATAACGGAGCGTCATAAATACAAAGAAATAATCGAACGCTATTGCAATGTGATAAACGCGAACGCCGCAATAATGCGAATTAATTGCAACGACATTGTGAGTTATGAATGTCTTTCAAAACACGAATGTCAAAAAAAATTCGGTAATTGCAAAAATAAAAAATATGGAAATGTATAAATATTTACCGAAAATAACAGTTGAATGACACTAAATTCGGTTAAATATTAATCAACAATTTGACACCGCCTTTGGGCGGTGTCATTTTTGTTTTTGCCGAAAAATTTTAAAGCATATTCAATTCTTGACAACTATACCGTTCTGTGCTATAATAAATCCATATTTATAAAAATGCGAATATGCAAAATATTTTGTAATTTCAAAAAAGGAGAACCTATGAATTACACTTTCAAAAAATACGAAAAATCAAACATACTGCAAGGTCATCTGAAAATGGGCGGAAAAAATCCGTTAGGCAACGAAATAAATGTCAACAGCCGTTATTTTACCTTAAACGGAAAACCTTGGATTGGGGTTATGGGCGAATATCATTTTGTTCGAGATAACCGCGAAAATTGGTATGACGAACTTTGCAAAATGAAAGCGGGAGGCATAACTATTGTCGCTTCCTATATTTTTGGGATTTATCACGAGGAGGACGAAGGCATATTCGATTTTTCCGGCGACCGAGATTTAAGATTTTTCATAAAAGAAGCGCAAAGAGCCGGATTATATGTTTTTTTACGCATAGGTCCGTGGGCTCACGGCGAAAGCCGTAACGGCGGTTTTCCCGATTG
>CAZJCI010000164.1:0-5190 GCA_964544455.1 uncultured Oscillospiraceae bacterium | reverse complement strand
TATCGCCGATTTCGCTAAGGTAACTTTCGGCAAACGAACGTATGGGAGCCGGAATGACGTTTGAAAGCGGAATTCGAAAATCTTGCGGCAAAAGTCTGCCGATAATGCTGTTTGCAAAAAGCAAAATCGGGAAAAACGTAAACAGCATATAATATGACAGCTGTGCGGAAAATCCCGCAATTCCTTTTTCAATATACATTAGTACCGATTTTTTTAAAAATGTATAAAAACGCATATTTCCTCCGAATTTATAATTTTGTATTTAATAAAATTCAACTTGAAATTTTCGATAATATATGTTATACTGAAAAAAATCAAAAAATGAATGGATTTGATATTATCAGAACTTTAAAAGTGAATAAAAACGACGCCGGGCAACGATTGGATAAATTTTTAACAAAAGCTCTTGTAAATATTCCGAAATCGCTGTTATATAAATATTTTCGTCTGAAAAGCTTTAAAATAAACGGTGTACGGGCAAGTGCGGAAACTATTCTTAAAGACGGCGACATAATTACGCTTTATATCAGCGATGAATTTTTTCAAAATACCGAAACGTTAAAAAACGACGCCGATCAATACTTGTTGCCAAAATATAATCTTTTGAAAAAAGAAATCGTTTATGAAGACCGAAACATAATAATAGCGGACAAACCGCAGGGAGAAACCGTTCACGCGGGGGAGCTTACCGACGCCGAAAGCAAAAATCAGGGCGTTTATTTTATAGACAGAGTTATCGGTTATTTGGTTAAAAAAGGCGAATATAATCCGACTTCGGAACAAAGTTTTACGCCAAGCTTATGCCACAGACTGGACAGAAATACGGGCGGGCTGATAATTTGCGCAAAAAATGCCGAAGCTTTAAGGATTATGAATCAAAAAATTAAAGACAGGGAAATTATTAAAACGTATTATTGCGAAACGTTGGGAATTCCCAATCCCAAAAGCGGAATTTTAAAGCATTGGCATTTTAAAGACAAAAAACAAAACAAAGTTTATGTTTTCGACACCAGAGAACAAGCGTTAAAATCGTTCGGAACCAAATACAGCAACGATATTAAAAGCATTGTAACAAAATATAATACGGAAAAAACAAAAAACGGAAACGCTCTTGTTTCGGTGGAGCTGATAACGGGCAGAACGCATCAAATAAGAGCTCATATGGCGTATATCGGCTGTCCTCTTATCGGCGACGGAAAATACGGCATAGCGCACGGAAAAAAATACGGCGATAATTTTCAGCATCTTTACGCCAACAGTATTGAATTTTGCTTTAAAACGAATTCGGGCATACTTGAATATTTGAACGGAAAAAAATTTTTCGGTTCAGGCGCGGAATTTATTAAAAAATATCAAAAATAGTTCAACTGTTTTTATAATATTTGTTATAAACTTTTTCGAACCATTGTTCGCTTTCGGGAATCGGTGAAACCGACGATATTTTGTATTTCTGTTCTTCACGGTTTACATATATATTAAAAAGCGTTTTGCAATCCGTTTCGCATTTTATATTTTTAAATTTCGTATTTTCGTTGTCGCTTACAATAAAACTTCCTCTACTTTTGAATCCGTTTTCGCAATAAATCTTTTGCGCATATGCAACGGCAATTGCCGAAATTAAAATATCGTAATTAATAAACGATTCTTTAACAAGATTCGGAACTGTACTGTTGTTTTCGATAAAACATTCTTTCATTTTTAAAAGCTTTTCCAACGCATCCGAAGCGTT
Source organism: uncultured Oscillospiraceae bacterium (assembly GCA_964544455.1). GTDB lineage: Bacteria > Bacillota > Clostridia > Oscillospirales > CAG-382 > SIG622. The sequence continues at coordinate 3,461 of CAZJCI010000164.1, read as the reverse complement.
CTTTAGACTTCTTACAAAAGAGCATTTTTCCGACATTATATTGCCTATTGATTTTCTGTATGCAAGAATACCGTTAATCGAATTATTCCCTTCGGAAAGCTTTTTTATAAACTCGGCAATGTCTTTGGAAAGAGCTTCCGCTTCACCGTCCGAAATAAACTCTTCTCCGATATTTTCGGAAATATATTCCGCAACTCGCAAAGACGATACCTGAGTGTTGTTAAGCGCAGTTCCGCCGGGACGAGCAATTCCGAATGTGCCCGAACATTCGCCGCACACAAACAATTTGTTAATATCCTTTGACATATAGTCGGCATTGCACGAAATTCCTCCGTTGCAGTGTTGGGCGCATACGTCAATTCTTAAAAGTTCTTTTTCAAGGTTTATTCCGTTATTCAAATAAAGTTGATAGGCTCGTTCGTTCATAGCTCGCAACCTTGCAATGGGAGTTTCTATTTCGGCAACGCCGCTGTTTTTTAAATATTCGTATGCCTCTTGCGGCAACTTTGAAATTTCAAACTCTTTTGCTTCTTGAGTATAATCCAAAAACACTTCGTTACCTTTAAGTTTTTCGGAATAAACAGCCATATCAATTAACGAACTTTTGTTTTCTCCGTTCAGCTTTGACGGTGAAAAAGGCCAATTATAGCCTTTTTGAAAAATAAGACCAAAACTTTCGTCTTTAATATAATCCGCAAGAAATTCTCGGACATTGCCGTTTTTATCCTTTGAAACAAACCGTGGAATAACCTGCATATATGTTCCGGAAAGATTCCACCTGAAATCCGTTGAAGCAATGCCGTATTGCCATTCGGTAAGATTAACTCCGGACGCTCCGCTTAAAAGCGTAACGCCAAGCGAACCCGTTTGCGATTTTGGAAAGACGCTTGAAGTATATATCCCCGCCGCGCCGCCTGTTGCAAAAATAACGTTTTTTGCAATAAACGCCGTAAGTTTTCCGTTATTATCTACCGCTATAACTCCGCAGGCTTGAGAATTTTTTACCATAATTTTAACGGCTCGCAGTTCTTCATAAACTTCTATCTTTTTATTTTTTACGCTTTTTATCAACTGTTGAGCCATAAATTTTGAAGTAAGCGGTCCGCACGAAGTTGCGCGACGTCTGTAATCGTGGTCTGTTCTGTATCCGACGTATTCTCCGTATTCGTTTTTCGGAAAATCAACCCCCAACTGAATCAGCTTATAGAACGCGCGTGTTGAATATGCCGCTTCGCAAAGCGCGTGATAGCCTTCCGTACAGCCGCCCGAAAAAAGAGTTTTTGCCATATCGAAAACGGAATCCTGTTCGGAACCGGAAACGGAAAGTTTATAATAAGTTTGTTTATCGGAGCCGGTATTTATCGACGTTCCCATATAAAGTCCTTCCGTAACAACGGCAACGCTTTTCACGCCAAGGTCGAAAAGGGAATCCGCACAGTTCAGTCCCGCGCAACCGCTTCCCACAATAACTGCGTCAAAGCGTTTGATTTCTTTAAAAATTTCACTCATATTGATATTCTCCCAATAAAATAATAAACTTAATATTTTTTTGTTTAAAAGTTGTAGAAATACAAATTTTTTTATGCTATAATTATACTATAAAATACTTTAAAATTAAACGGTTAAAAAGTAAAAATATAAATTTACAAAAAGAGGGTTAGATATGAAAAAATCCACAAACGAAAATGCAATAGATTATTATGCGTCCATACTTAAAGGAACAAAATTCGAAACCGATTCAAGAAGCGGTTTATATATTCCGTACAGCGAAGATTTTTCTTTACTTGCAAAACAAGCGAAAATAGGTTGCAAAACAGCCTGCAACAGAATTGTTTATCAACCGATGGAAGGTCAGGACGCCGATGAAACGGGAAATCCTTCGGAAATAACTTACAACAGATACAGAGAACTTGCAAAAGGCGGAGCGGGAATAATATGGGTTGAAGCTGTGGCGGTTGTTGAAGAAGGAAAAAGCAACAAACATCAACTGTTAATTTCCAAAAACAACGTTGAAAAATTTGCTTTTCTTGTATCAGAAATAAAAAAAACCTGCTTTGAATCAAACGGATATGAACCGTTGGTAATTATACAGCTTAATCATTCCGGCAGGCATTCAAAACCGCTGGGAATTCCGGCTCCGTTGATAGCTCACCACATTCCGGAACGAGAAAATCCTCCTATTGCCGATGAGAGAATAGTAACCGACGAATATCTCACACAATTAAAAGAAAAATTTGTTGAATGCGCAATACTTTCGGAAAAAGCCGGATTCGACGGAATTGATATAAAGTGTTGCCACGGATATTTGTTTTCGGAATTACTTTCCTGCTATGACAGAAACGGAATTTACGGCGGCGATTATGTAGGCAGAACCAAACTTTTGCTTGATACGGTAAAAGAAACCCGCAAAGCTTTGAACCCCAATACTATTCTTTGTTCCCGTCTTAATGTATACGACGGTTATCGCTTTAAGCACAGTTTTGCAACCGATTCAACCGACAGTGAAAAATATGATTTAACCGAATCCCTAAAACTTGTAGGAGAACTTGAAAAATATATTGATTTGTTGAATATTACCGTTGGAAGCCCATATTATAATCCCGATGTTTCAAGACCTTACAGACCCGGGGTTGACATACCTCCCACAAACGCTTTAAAAGCCGAAGTAAGAATGTTCAACGCGGCGCGTGAAATACATAAAGCGTATCCTGATTTGCCTTGCGTAAATACGGGAATTTCCGGACTTTGCGAAAAATCTCCCTACGCCGCGGCAGGTATGATTAAAGAGGATTATACGGATTTTGTTGGGTTCGGCAGAATGAGTTTTGCATATCCCGATTTGGCTGTTGATATTTTAAACAACCGTTTTGACGACAAAAAATCCTGCGTTGCTTGTTCGGGGTGTTCAACGCTCAAGAAAAACGGACTGCAATCTGGTTGCATTATAAGAAATCGAAAATATAAAGATATTTTCCGAAATTATAAATCGGAAAACAAATGAATATAAGGAGTGTAAGTATATGAAAAATGCGTTTTTAGCAATGATTGTTACTGTAATTGTCGGTTTTATCGGCAGTTTGTTTTTTGAAAATTGGGAACATATACCGGAATTGGGCGTTATCATTGCTATTGCTGTAATGGGGGCATTCATCATCTACTACAATGAGAAAAAGTAACAAATTCCAATTTAAAGGAGATATTAATTATGAAAACAGCAATAATAACAGGTTCTTCAAGAGGTATCGGTCTTGGTATTGCGCAAAAACTTTACAGCGACGGATACCACGTAATTGTAACGTCTTCGTCCTATCGTGATGAAACCGCCGAAAAATTCAACAAATTATTCGGTAAAAATCACTCGTATGTGCCGGGAGATATAAAAGAACATAAAACATGGGAAAATCTTTTAAACTGCGCAAAAGCCCTTGGCAGACTTGACCTTTTGGTAAACAACGCCGGAA
>CAZJCI010000163.1:0-5225 GCA_964544455.1 uncultured Oscillospiraceae bacterium | reverse complement strand
CACAGCAATAATTAATTATGGCAATGGGCTTGAAAAGAATGTAAATTTCTTTTATTGTCTTGGAAATCACGATGAAAAAGGAAAAGGAATATCAAACGAAAACGACCGCTATTCAAAAGTTTATACCGCAAAATATTTTGTTGCCGTTATGTGCGGTTGGAAATACAGCAGTAACAAAGGCAACCGCACTCCCGATAAATGCGACGATTCATATATTTCATATTCGGAGGACCTTTTAAAAATTCACAATGCTCCCAAAGAACGGCAATCCGATTTATTAAAGGACTTCACACGTAATCACGGCACCGACGGTAACTATGCATACAATAGATTTTGCGCATATTACGGAAACGATACCGATTATTCCGAAAAAGACTGCGGCCTGTTTTTCGGAAACAGACACACCGTTATAAACGGCATACACTTTATAGCGATAGAAGTATCTCAATGTGACGAAAGTGCCGAATTTCTTGACAAATGGTGCAAACAATCGGTTATTGAAGACGATAAGAAACCTATTATAGTTATCACTCACGAAAAAATATATCATACAACATACGCTTCCGTTCCCGGTCACACCGGACTTATGCAAACGCTTGCAAAATATCCTCAATGCATTGTTTGGACTGGTCACACTCACACTCCGCTTACAAATTCAGACGCCATTATGTCCGATTGCGGCTTCACTGCGGTTGAAGGTTCGGTAACGGCTTATCTTTCGTGCGAAGGCATAATTAACGCCGAAGACGTTCCCGCAGGAAATTTTTGTCGTAAAGAAGACCATGATTTCGGTCACGCTTGTCTTGTTAAGATAGACAAAAATCACAGTGTAAAAATTGAAAAAATCGATCTTCACCGTTCATACAATTCGAAATTTTCCGCAGAAAACACGGCAATATTTTTCGATAACCCTTGGATTATATCCAACATATCCCCCAACGGTCAACATTTACTTAAGTATAATATTGAGCGAAGCTTTAAATGTAACAACAAAGCTCCGGTCTTTCCCATAAACGCCCAAGTTACGCTATCTAACGACGAAAACGGTAAAATAACCGTGCATTTTCCCGCTGCGCACGAAGACGGAAGCGACGTTGTAAAATACTATAAAGTTGAACTCATAAATCCCGCCGACAAAAACGATACTCCATGGCAATATGCAACAAGTTTTTCATTTAAATATACAAATGAGGAAGAGCTTATAAAAAATCATCCCAACTATTCGATAAGCTTTCCCGCACAAAAAGAAAACAGAATAAGCGAATCGTTGGATAGATGCGTTGAACTTTCAACCCCCAAAAAAGACGTTGCTTATATTGCGAGAGTTACAGCTTACGATTCGTGGCATTGCCCCGGTGAAACCATAACATCGGAATAATAACACAAAACGACCGACGCATATAATTTGCGTCGGTTTTAACTTATAATATACTTTTTTAGTTAAACTCGGAACAAAGTTCTCTGAATTTTAACGGGGCAACGCCGGTATGCTTTTTAAAGACTCGCGTAAAATAGTTTGCGTCATAAAATCCGATTTCCTCCGCTATACGGGCAATTCTTATATCGGTATTTTCCAATAACCGTTTCGCTTCTCTTATACGTAATTTATAAATGTAACCAAGCGGAGTTTCGCCGGTATGTTCTTTAAAAACGTGTTCGAAACGGCTTTTACTTAAATGACACATTTTTGCATATTCGTCAATCGAAAGAATGTTTTTAAAATCCTTGCTCATATATTCCACCACAACGGAAATTTCCGAAAAACGTTTGATTTTTTCACGTCCGTATTTTACCGATTTTGCAATCAGCGCAAGCGCCAGAAACAAGTATCCGTCGCATACGTCTTCGTTAACATCGTCGGGAAGAGATTTGGTTCTTATCATTGCTTCAAACGTCGATATAAGTTCCGAACTTTTTCCGACGTTCAAAACACGCTTATCGAATATTCCAAGTTGTTGAAGATATTCTTCGCACCCCACTCCGGTAAAATGAATCCAAAGAGATTCGGATTTGTCTTTTTTGTAAAAACGGTATTCCTGCGCTTCGTAAGGTCTGAAAAGAACTGCGTTTCCGCCGCAAACCGTATAGCTTTTTCCGTCCATAACCGCATGACACACACCGGAAAATATATAAAGCAAATGAAAATCCATACGCCCATGAGGTCTTATTGTAACAGTATCGCTTTTTGAAAGAATTTGTCTGCCGCAATTATTAACATGAACATATTTTTCCGAAAGCCCTTCACTTGAAAACATAAAAATACCTCTGATTATAAAAGATAATTAACACATGCGAGAAATAACTTTTTATGTGTAAAGTTTATTTTCCCAACAAAAAATCCGCTTATATTATAACATATAACATAATTTAAATATAGCAGAATTATGCTGATTATCAGCATAAAAATGACTTTTCATATAATTTTGCAAGTGTTATAATAAAGATAAAAAAAGCATTAAGGAGAATCATATGTACAAAATCGGAGTTATCGGACTCGGAAAAAGAATGTCCGACGTTATACGAACAATGGAAAAAAACGAAGATTGTTGCCTATCATACGTAGCCGACCCTCGAATTGATGAAATAAAAGCCGAACTTCAAGCCGCAAATCGAGATATTTCGAAAATAAAATTTTTTGCTACGGCAGAAGAAATGTTGGAACACACTCGTCCCGACGGCATATGTATCGGAACAAGATGTTCGCTTCACACAAAATATGCGGACACGGTAATCCGCAAAGGCTATCCTTTGTTTTTGGAAAAACCCGTATGCACAAATCGCAAAGACCTTGCAATGTTGGAAAAACTGTTGAACGATTGCCCAAGCAATTGCCGCAAAGTGACTGTTTCGTTTCCGCTCAGATATACGCCCCACATTGCAAAAGTAAAGGAAATAATCGAAAGCGGCGTTATCGGAAATATCGCACACGTTCAGGCGTGGAATAATGTACCTTACGCAATAGGTTATTACCATAAATGGTATCGTGACGACAACGAAACCGGCGGACTGTTTTTGCAAAAATCCACGCATGATTTCGATTATATAACATATATTTGCGGCAACAAACCGACGCTTGTATGCGCTATGGAATCAAAGCAGGTTTTTAAAGGCGAACATGAAGCGGGACTTCTTTGCCGTAACTGCCTTGAAAAAGATTCTTGCCCGGATTATACGCCCGAACACGGGCGAGACAGCAGTAAATTCGACCAATGCTGTTTTGCAAAAGATACAGGCAACCACGACAGCGGAAGCGCAATAATAATGTTTGAAAACGGTGTACACGCAGTTTACAGCCAAAACTTTATTGCAAGAAGAAGTGCCGGCTCTCGAGGCGCACGGTTCATAGGTCACTTCGGAACGGTGGAATTTGATTGGGTAACAAACGAAATAACAATTCATAATCACTATAAAGACAGCAAAGAAATTATTTCGGTTAAAGATTCAAATTCAACTCATTTCGGCGGCGACGATTTTCTTGTGCATGATTTTTGTTCAACAATGGGCGGACAAGATTCAAAATGTTCTTTAATTCAAGGAATAGAATCCGCAAAACTTTGTCTTTGCGCAAAAGAAAGCGCGCTTGAAAACAGGTTTGTAAAAATATAACCGTTACTTTGCATACATTTTATTCGGTCCGTGACAAAACTCCGTTTTATGCGTTTTTTCACGGACTGTCGGTATATATATTGCCATTGAAAATATATTCCCTGCTCTTTGGGCTTTACAAATTTTTTAAAGCCCTTGCGCAAAATGCGAAAGCAAATACAATATTATTAAAAAGCCAAAATTAAACGCCGAAAATAACGCCAAATATTTTTTTGAACCGCATGGATTATGCGATTGATATTCCCTAAACGTTATCAAACTTGCAAGCGAAGCGATAATTGTTCCCGTTCCGCCTATATTTACTCCGACAAGCAAAGAACGCCAATTATCCGTAAATTGCGAAAGCAATATTGCGGACGGAACATTGCTGATAATCTGGCAGGAAAGAGCCGAAAAAAGAAGCGTGTCTTTATTCAAAAATGAGGAAAAAAACGAACGTACCGCATCTATTCTTCCCATATTTCCCGCAAAAATAAAAAAGCACACAAATGTCAGCAAAAGCGGATAATCCACTTCTTTAAGAGCTTTTCTATCCAAAAAAAGTAAAAATATAAGTATAACCGCAAGTCCTATGTAATAAGGAACAGTCCTGAAAACAATCGCAATCGCAAGAATAAACAAAAGCAAATAAACAACGGTTCTGCATTTTGGGAGCACGGCGGTTTCATCATCGCAAAGCTTCATTTTTTCGTTTGGAAAAAACATACATATCGCAGTTATCAACACAATTGCCGCCGCAAAAGGCGGAAACATAACTTTTATAAACTCCCAAGTCGGGATATTAAATTTTGAATACAAATATAAATTTTGCGGATTTCCGAAAGGCGTTAACATACCTCCCAAATTTGCCGCAATATTTTGCATAATAAACGTAACCGCCATATATTTTTCCGTTCCGGTTGCGCAAAGAACAAAATATCCCAACGGCAAAAACGTTAACAAAGCCATATCGTTGGCAATAAGCATTGAACCGATAAATGTTATATATACAATTGCAAGCAAAGTCATTCGCACGGTTCCGAAGCATTTTACGATTTTTTTAGCCAAAACGGTAAAAAAATTAATGTTTCTTAATGCGCACACCACCGCCAATACGGAAAACAGGCATGACAATGTTTTAAAATCAAAATATCCCAAATACTCTTTATCGGGACGAACAATAAACGATGTTATGACAGCCGCCAATGCGGCAATTGCAAGAACCGTATTTTTTCTTATAAAAGAATATATTTTTCTTGAAATTTTGTGCATATTTTCTCCGTTTCGATTTTTTATATAATAAAATTAAAAATAATTGCATATAAGCACAGCTGAGTTATATTTGCAATGAATTTATCATATCCACAAGCTTCGGAATTTCGGAAATATCTTCAACAGAATATTTGCAATGTTTAATTCCGTCGCACCACGTTTTTCTGAGTTTTACCCAAACCGGAATATATCCCGCGTTTCTTGAACCGTCAACATCGTTTATCGGATTATCCCCCACATAAAGAATATTTCTTGCGGGAATTGCAAGACGTTCGGACATAACGTCGAAAATTCTTCGATCCGGCTTGTGTATGCCTATTTCTCCGCTGATAAGCTTTTCGTCGAATTTATCTTCCAATCCAAGTATT
>CAZJCI010000162.1:0-5246 GCA_964544455.1 uncultured Oscillospiraceae bacterium | reverse complement strand
CTCTTGCCGTCCCTAAGCAACGAATGAGCTTCATTTGCCTGAGTTATCGGCATAACTTTCCAAATTGTGGGTCTGACCTCTCCGCTTTCAACCTTGGGCCAAATATCGGCAACAAGTTTTGCAAGTATTTCGCCCTTAAAAGGTTCGGGCTTGCTCCTCAAAGTGCTTCCTATAAGACGGATATTTTTAACGTACATAGTTCTCATATTTACCGAAGAAATATCCCCCGCAAGAGTCGCAATCATTATCCAGCGGCAACCGTAAGCGCAATAAGGGAAACACTCTCCCACCTTTTCGCCGCCAAGGCAGTCGATGGCAAGGTTAAGCGGGTGACCGTTTTCCGCTTCACGTTTAAGAACGTCAACAATATCTTCCTTTGAAGTATCCACAATAACGTCCGCACCCAGGTGAGCAATGCTTTTTGCAAATTCTTCGTTCAGCACTGTGGTAATAACGCGCAAACCGAACGCCTTTGCCATCGGGATAACAACGCTTGCAAGCCCGGACGCACCCGCATGCATAAGGAAAGTCATTCCCGCCTTTGCGCCGCCCTCAATAAATAAGTTAAGATAAGCCGTTGCAAAAGCTTCGGGCAACGCCGCCGAATGCGTAAGCGAAAGCCCCTTTGGAACAGGCATAAGCATAAAAGATTGAACCGCAGCATATTCGGCATAGCCGCCGCCGCCCAAAAGTGCGCAAACTTCGTCGCCGATTTTCCATTTTCCTTCTTTTTCGGCTTCCGGGGAAAGTTCTTCCACAACGCCCGAAATTTCGAGTCCGGGCCAATCGGGACAGCCTGGAGGCGGCGGATAGCAACCGTCCACCTGCATAAGATCCGCTCTGTTTACGGCGGCGGCGCAAACCTTAACAAGCACTTCGCCGGGCTTCAGTTGCGGCTTTGCCACTTCAGCCATTTCCAATTTTTTTTCGGGAGTAATAATTACAGCTTTCATAGTAAATTCCTTTCAAATGTATTTCAAAATGTATTATATTGTGTTTTAAAATGTATTTTATTAAAGTAATTATGTAGATTTTAACTCATCAAACGATTCAATCGGCTAATAAAGCCGCGCCATCGTTTGGGTATACGCTACATAAAAACACGGTACGCTGATATAAAACTGATTTACGCAAATAAGCAAATAAAGGTCATTTCGCAAAATGCATTTTTTTGAAAAATACCGTTTCCCCACAAAAAACATTTTTGCGAAATTGCGGCAAATTTCTTGCCGTTTTTGCTTTTTCCGTGTTTTTTCGCATAACAACGTTGATTTTTTATAAGGCTTTCAAACTTCGCACAAAAGGGCTTTATTTCGGTTTTTGCAAGTTTTTGGCAAAAACGTCAGCCGTTCACAGCCGCAATTGAATTTTGCAATACGCCAAAAGCAAACTTTACGCAAATAAGCAAATAAAGGTCATTCGCAAAATACAGTATTTGAAAAATACCGTTTCCCCACAAAAAACTTTTTTGCAAAATTGCGGAAAATTTCTTGCCGTTTTTGCTTTTTCCGTGCTTTTTCGCATAACAACGTTGATTTTTTATAAGGCTTTCAAACTTCGCACAAAAGGGCTTTATTTCGGTTTTTGCAAGTTTTTGGCAAAAACGTCAGCCGTTCACAGCCGCAATTGAATTTTGCAAAAAGCGATTTCAGTAAAATGTTTGCAAATACTTAATTTTTCGCATTTTCCCGCACATTTCCGCAAAAGTTTTTTTTAGCGTCTTACATTCCGAGTTACGGGGCAATCCGACGTCGGGAGTACTTATAAAAACTTACGTATTTATTATAACATATTGACAAACGGTTTTAAAACTGATATAATATCAAAAAACAGAACAATTCTACCGTTTTTGAGGTGATTAAAAATGTCGAACATTCATTCCGCTTCAAGGCTGAATTTTTTTAAAGCCGAAAAATATGAGCACGGCGACCATATTTTCGACGCTTCCTGCGCTCCGCGCCCGCATTTTTGCATGGGACTGCTGATTGAGGGAAAAGCCGATTTTGCCGAAAGTTGCGGAAACCGTGAAAGCTTTTCGCTCTCCCCGGGCGAACTTGTGTTTGTGCCTATAACTTCGAGATATGTTTCGCATTGGCACGCCGCCCCTTATGTGCGCTACATAAGCCTTCATTTTGCTTTTGACTATCCCGGAATTTTTACCAGAAACAAAAATTTTAAGCTTCAAAAAATAATACCGTCCGACGCCCAAAAAACGCTTTCCGATTTTGAATTCATATTAAACAACTATAACGGCAGCGAAACCGAACAGCTTTACGCTCTTGCAAAATTTTTTGAAGTTTTAGGTACTATTCTGCCGAATTTGGAAAGCGGAAAAGCCCCGCAGTTGGACGAACGCATTGCGCAAACGATTAAATATATGGAAAGCAACTATGCCGAAAATATCACTGCGCAGGAACTTTCGGCAATTGCAAATATGAGCCTTTCAAGATTTTATCCGTGCTTTAAAAAAGCCGTGGGCGTAACCCCGGTGGAATATCTTAACCGATACAGAACAAGCAAAGCGGTTGCGCTTTTAACAAACAACGACGATATGACAATCGAAAGCATAAGCGGCGAGGTTGGGTTTGAATCTTCAACCTATTTTCGAAGAGTTTTTAAAAAAATAACCGGTAAATCGCCGAAGGATTACCGGAAAATCTCTGCCGAAATATAGTTTTTTGCGTTGTTTTTGCGAGTTTATTTGCGAGTTATTTTGCGATAACTAACGAAATAATTCTGAAAAAGTGAGATATAATTCGTTTCGGATTGACTTTTTCTACTGTTTTTTTCGTTACAAGCCGTATTTTCAAACGGAAATATTGCCCTTAAACAAAGTTCCCGCTTCTCGTCCCCGAACAATGTCGTAAAGCGATTCGGGATTTTTGCCGTTGGTAATGATTACGTCGGCTCCGTTTGCCGTTGCCAAAGCCGCCGCTTGAATTTTGGTTTTCATTCCGCCGGTTCCTCTTCTTGAACCCGCCCCGCCGGCAAGCGAATATATGTCGTCGTTTATCCGTTCGATTTTGCTTATAAGTTTGGCGTTGGGATAAAGGCGGGGATCGCAATCGTATACGCCGTCTATATCCGAAAAAATTACAAGCTTTTGAGCTTTGCACAGAACCGTGACAACCGCGGAAAGCATATCGTTATCGCCGAACAGTCGGTCGTGCGATTCAATTTCCGTATAGCTTACGGAATCGTTTTCGTTTACGACGGGGATTATGCCCATTTCAAGCAACGTATTGAACGTATTTGTCAAATTTTCCTTTTTTTCTTCGTGTTGGATATCGTCGGCGTTAAGCAGAATTTGGGCTATGGTTTTATCGTAATCGGAAAAAAACTTGTCGTACCAATACATAATGCTGCACTGTCCGACAGCCGCCGCCGCTTGTTTCATACGCATTTCCGACGGCTTTTCTTTCATATTCAGTTTATTTGCCCCAACGGCTATTGCTCCCGACGAAACCAGCACCGCTTCGTAGCCTTGGTTGCTTATGTCCGAAAGAACCTGAGCAATTTTATCGAACGAGCGAAGATTACTCTTCCCGGTTTCGTTGGTAAGAGTTGAAGTACCCACTTTTACGACTATTCTGTTGTTATAAAGTCCCATTTTTACACCCCGTTTTAAAGAATATATTCGAATAAATTTTTACGAAATATGTTATGCTTGATTTATTTACATTATATTACATATTCCTTATTAATTTGTCCGTTGAAAAAATCTTGAGTATATTATATCATATATTTATTGATAATGAAAGCGAATGTTTGTAATATATATTATGACAAAAAGGAATGGATAACAATGGATTTGAGTATTTCGAAATATATGGCGTTTGTTGCCTGCGCGGAATACGGTAGTTTTACGAAAGCGGCGGAGCAGTTAAACTACACGCAATCCGCAATAAGCCGAATGATTGGCGATTTGGAGAGCGAATGGAATATGTTGCTTTTTGAACGAGGCAAAAACGGAGTTAAACCGACGGCGGACGGGCTGAAAATTTTTCCTTATGCAAAAAGCATTTGCGAACAATATAGGCATTTGGAATTGCAAGTTGACGAGTTGAACGGTTTGCAATCGGGAATTATTCGCATCGGGACGTTTTCCAGCGTGGCTACGCATTGGTTACCGAATATTATTAAGGCTTTTCAAAAGGATTTTCCCAACATAGACTATGAAATTTTGCTTGGGGATTATTCGGAAATAGAAGCTTGGATTTACGACGGGCGGGTGGACTGCGGCTTTGTCGCTTTGCCGACGGTTCTTGAACTTGAAACGACTTTTTTGGAGCAAGACAGGTTGCTTGCGGTTTTACCGGAAAATCATTATCTTGCTAAAAAAGAACGGGTTACGGTTGCGGATTTGTGCGACGATCCGTTTATGCTTTTGGAAAAGGGCTCAAAAGAGAGAATTTCCGAAATTTCCGCAATATTTCAAAAAAGCGGACTTGTTCCGAAAACTCATTTTACGACTTGGGACGATTACGCGATTATGTCGATGGTGGAAAGCGGGCTTGGAATAAGCGTTTTGCCGGAGCTGATATTGAAAAGGATACCTTATAAAATAGCGATTAAAGAGCTTGACATACCGGCATATCGCAACATTGGGCTTGCGGTTAAAAACAAAAAAACGCTTTCTTTGGCGGCTAAAAAATTTGCGGAGTATTTGAAGTACAGAAATTAATTTCGGTTTTCTTCGCATTTTCGGCAGGGGGATTTCGCCGTCTTCGGACGGCGGCGACAATGGTATTTCGCTGACTGCGGTCAGCGATAAGGGCTTTGCGCCCTTAACCCGCACCGACTTTTTGAAAAAAGTTGGACAAAAACTTTCCTTTTGGTTGGGGAGATTTTGAAAAGTTGTAGCGTTGAGGGCTATTTTGGGCTGTGATTTTTGTGTTGGTTGCGGCGTTGAGGGCAGATTTTTAGGTATCGGCGGTATGCTGTATGTTTTACGAAATTTGCAACGGTCGGCAAAGAGTACAACAAACGCACACACGCAAAAAACAGAACTCAAAATTAACCGCAAAAATCAAAATTTTCCACAATACCACACAAAAAAGCTCACCCCAAAAGGAAAGTTTTTGCCCCGCTTTTTTCAAAAAGCGGGCGGTTTCCAAAGGCGGCGCCTTTGGTCGCGGTTCGCAAGCCGAGAAATCCTCCAATGTGCAAAAAAGGTTTCGCCGTCTGCGGACGGCGACAATGGTATTTCGCTGACTGCGGTCAGCGATAAGGGCTTTGCGCCCTTA
>CAZJCI010000161.1:0-5256 GCA_964544455.1 uncultured Oscillospiraceae bacterium | reverse complement strand
GAAGCGGGTATAAGAAAAGAGGATTGCATTTTTATCGGCGATTCGGCGGTTGATATTAAAACGGCGGAAAACGTCGGCTGTCCGTGCATATGGGTAAAATGGGGTTACGGAAACGAAAAAAACATTGGCAGGATACCTGAGTATACGGCAAAAATACCAAACGACATTGTTGATATTATAACGTCGTTTTAACATAATTTAAGAGAGGAAAACGCTATGAAATACATAAAAAAAGCCTTGGCGGCAGTTATTGCGGCAATATTGCTTTTTAACATTAATTTTGCGCTTGCGGACTTTGGCGGAGCGGATATTTATGACAGCTCCGGATATACTGATTTTGACAGTGACGTTGGAAGCGATTACGACGATTACGGCGGTTATGAGAGCCATGGATATACAAGATACAATTATTACGACGATGATTATGACGATAACGACGATGACGCTTGGGATATTGTTTTTATTGTTTTAGCGGCGATAATTATTATTTCCTCCGTTGCTTATAAATTTAACAAAAAAGGCATTAACCCGACAAGTACGCCATCTTCCCCGAAAGCGGGAACGGCATCAAAAAATTACCCCGACAAAACGGCTTCCGTTGCCGAAAAGATTGCCGAATCCGACAAGAATTTCAGTGCGGACAAATTTATTGCCTTTGTGCAAGAATCTTATATTAAGCTTCAAAATTCGTGGAGCGAGCGAAACCTTGAAAGCGTTCGTCTGATTCTTACGCCGGAACTGTTTTCAAAGTCGTCTGCTCAAATTGAGGAATTCAAGACCAAAGGGCGAATTAACGTTATTGAACGAATCGGCATTCAAACGGCATATATTACCGATTACGTAGCAAATGAAGAAAACGAAACAATTACCGTATTTCTTTATGCTACGCAAAAAGATTATATTATTGACGAAAACACCAAAGCTGTGCTTGAAGGTTCGGATAAGATGTTCAGATATTCAAGATATTTGATAAAGCTTATTCGCGCGAAAGGTGTAACGACCGATTCGGAAGACGGAATTTCGGTGAAAAACTGTCCGAACTGCGGTGCGCCTTTGGAAATAACATCTTCCGGTAAGTGCGCATATTGCGACAGTGTTATTTCGAATTCGGAACATTCTTGGGTAATTTCAAGTATATCCAGACTTACTTAACGAGGTAAAAACTGTGTTGAAACAATTTAAGACGGTTAAAGCTGAAGCGAACGACAGATTTGCTGAAAAAAAATCGGAATTTATCGGCTATATTTCTCCGGTTGCCGACGAAGCGGACGCAAACGCTTTTATCGGTAAAATAAAAAGCAAACACTCCGACGCAACACATAATTGTTATGCTTATGTTTTGCAGGGAACGGAAATTGCTCGTTTTTCCGACGATGGCGAACCTTCCGGAACGGCGGGCGCACCGATATTGGAGGTTATAAAAAGAGAAGGGCTTTCCGGCGTTTGCATTGTTGTTACAAGGTATTTTGGCGGAATTTTACTTGGTGCGGGCGGTCTTGTGCGTGCCTATGCCAGAGGAGCGAAAATTGCGATTGACGCCGCTGAAGTATGCTTATTCGTGCCTTTTACAGAATTCAGTTTGCGATGCGATTACTCCGATTACGAAAAGTTACGCCGTGATTTTGAGATTAAAAAGATTAAATGCGACGGTACGGAATTCGGTTCGGACGTGGTTTTAAAGCTTGCGTGCAGACGGGAAATTTATGATTCGTATTGCAAATATGCTATTAACCTTACAAACGGAAGAGCGATTATTAAAGAATGCGGCGAACGATTTGACGCAGACTGAATCGAATTGATTTTGTAAAAATGCCTCCCCACGGCTTTGCCGAGGGGAGGTATTTTATCGGACAAGATTATCTTATGGGCAATGAAGATATGCTGTCGTTTTGTGCGTAAAAAATTTGTGCGTTTTTGTCCAATCCGAGGGTTGTCATAAAATAGTTCATTGAATGCGACATGGGGATATTGCTTGTGGGATTTTGGTCATAACGCCCGAAAGTTGCCGTTTCGAAATTATCGTACTGAATGTAGACATTGTTTTCGAATGTTGGAAGGTCTTCTTCTTTTTCGGCTCCGCAATGAATCAGCATATAGCGTCCTCTGTCGAAAATATTATTTCGGACAACAAATTGAGAACCTTCTTTGAGGTAGTTTGCATGGTCCCAAGATTTTATGTGACAGGGTGTTGTTCTGTCTCGTCTTTGAATTCCGAATCCGAATCCTGCGTAACGCATAATATTGTTTTCTATGAGAATATTTTCCTGATAGCGTTTTGTTTCGTTTGAAGCAGGTTTTCCAAGGAAGTATTCGGTTGAGTATACGCAATATTCTATTAGATTATTGGAATATGTAACGTCTTTCATAACTATTTCGGTTGTTCCGCCGGAAGAATATTGATGCGTTAGACCAGCGTCGTATACTTGATATACGTAGTTATGATCCATAAGGAAATCGTCGCAACCGCCGTACACTTCGACAGCGTTTCCGTATCTTGCGCCGTAGCCCGAACCGCCCTGAATTGAACCGCCGATCCACCGGAATTCACAATTGGTTACGTAGAGTCCGCTTACCGTGCCGCTTCCTATTCCGTGGAATCCTGCGTGTTTTACCGTTATGTTATCTATTTGAATATTGTTGCCTTTTATTACTATTCCGTGTTTTCCTTCGTTTACCTCGATTGAATTGAATCTTTCGGCGGGATTACCGCTGTTTGAACGCAAATATATTTTTTTGGTTGTTTGGTCGTGAATGAAATCGAGGTCTTCGGCAAGGTTTTCGTAGCCGCCTTCGTAGCCGAGATGCCCGGGAATTTGTTTGAATGCGTGTTCTTTTCCGCCGTCGAAAACCAACAAACCGGGATCGGTTGCAAAGTTTTTTTCACATTCGTATACGTTGGGAGTATTTGTGAGCTTCCAAGAAGCGTTTGCATAATTCATCATTGAAGCGTTTATGATGGGTTTGGCACCCGTGCCGTATGCGGAATACGCCACGCCGGACTGTGCGGTAAGCTGACCTCGCCATTCGCCGCCCCTTTCGAACAACACAACGTCGCCGGCATTATAATTTGAAGAGTTTACTTTGCCGAGGGTTTTCCAAGCGGTTTGGGGAGATTTACCGTCGTTTGTATCGTTTCCGTTGGGAGATACATAGTATGCCGTGCCGAAAAGCAGATAATCGGATTCGCTGTTTTTTATTTCGTTGAGCAAATTTTCGGCGGATACATCTATTTCCGCAATTTTTGATTTTGTGGCTTCATAATCGGGAGTATCGTATATATATGCGTTATACCATTTTTCAAGATTTTTGGAGTTCTTTTTATAAGTATGTTCAACAGACGCTTCCAATATATGTTCGAACGCCCAATGCGAATCGTCCACGTCGTTGAAATATTTATAATCTCTTGACGCAATTGAATTATCGTATGCGATTCTGCCGGTTGCTATGTTGATTATTTTGGTTACTTCGGCTCTTGTTACGGTGTTATCGGGTTTGAAAGTGCCGTCTTCATAGCCGCCGACAATACCAGATTCCGCCGCCGAAATTATGTCGTTATAATTCGGGTGTGTGGCGGGCACATCGGAAAAAGTTATACCGCTGTTAATTTTTTCTGCTGTATTGATATTGCAAACAAGCGCAACAAATTCCGCTCTTGTTATTGCTTGTTGAGGCAAAAAAGTATCTTTATAAGAATTTAAATAGCCGAGGCTGTCCAAATAGCAAACATATTTTGCGAACCAATCGGTTGTTGCTACATCGGAAAAACGTGAGGTTTGGGCGTTTGGCACGGCTTCCTCTCCCCCGGCAACAAGTCTTGCAACAATTGTGCACGCTTCCGCGCGAGTTATTGTTTTAGACGTGCCGAACGTACCGTCGGAATAACCGGTCATATAGGGATAATCGCGCATAAGGTCGCCGGAAAGAATTTCTTCTTCATGGTCTTTCATAAATCCGAACCAATCGACAAGATAAAATTCGTTGAAAGATTCGTTGGCGGGAGCATCATCTTTTGAATAAAACTGCGGAAAATCGACTCGGAAACCGCCGGCATAATTTACTTGGTTGGCTTTAAACGGGGACTGTTCCAATGCGACATAGCCGTTATCGCCTTTGACGCTCCAACCTGTATCGTCATATAGGTCCACAACTATTTTTTGCCATTCGCCGTTAAAATCGGTTTGGAAAGTTTTCATATATTTGTTGCCCAACGAAACAAGGTTCATACTTTTTCCGGACATTGCCTTGCTTGCTTTGATATTTATAACAAAATATCGGTATTCGTTTGTCGGAGTAACTTCTACGGACGGCATTGTATCTATTTCGAACATTGGGGCATTGGTGGGAGTTTTGGGCGCAACCTTGCCGATGGCACCTTCCGCAGTTATTGTGCAGGTTCCCCAAACATAAATTTCGGGCATTGTGCGATTTGTTTCGCCGATGTTGCTATCGACAACTTTTGGATAATAGCAATCGTTGACACGCCCCTTGCCGAATTCGGGGTTTTCGAGATCGTCGGCAATGAGTCGCATAATAAAATAACTTCTCGTTGCTTCTATGTGGGCACTTGCATATAGCGTTAAAGTGCCGACTGTTAATGCGCAAATAATCATTGCAAGAAATAATCTGAACTTTTTATTCATAATGTTTCCTTTCACTTATTTTTTTATAATTAAGTTTTAATTTGCGGCGGCTATTGCCATAATTGTACCGAAAGCCCAATGTGACGAATTTAAATCGGAAAATTCTTGCGCCGATTCGGTGGCGGGTTCAATTTTTAGTATTCGGTTAATTATTGTTGCAATTTCCGCTCTTGTTATTTCGCCGTCGGGGTTAAACGACATTGTGCCGTCTTGGTTTTTATAGCCCGTAACGACGCCGGTGCCTGAGGCAAAAACTATTTCCTTGTAATACGGATGGTCTTTATTGAGATCCACATATTTGGGACGTTTCATTGAAAAATCGAGTCCGCCCGCTTCGAAACACAGTTTTATGAATTCGCCTCGGGTAATATTTTGATTCGGTTTGAATTCACCGTTGTAGTTGGGAAGATAGCCGAGCTGTTCCAAATATGTTATGTAGCCGTAATACCATTCGGTATTTTTGATGTCGGTAAACGATGTGTTTCTTGCGGTTGCGATTGTTTCTTCATCGGCGAGCAATCTTGCGATGACCGTGCACGCTTCGGCTCTTGTCATTTGTGCCGAAGAACGGAATGTGCCGACTTTGTAGCCTTTCACAGATGTGAACGTGCTTTCT
>CAZJCI010000160.1:0-5306 GCA_964544455.1 uncultured Oscillospiraceae bacterium | reverse complement strand
TGTACGTAAGTGATTATTACTCGGAGGTTTTCTCTCCGCTCCCCGCTCCAGCCGTCGAGTTAACAACATGGTCGGCAGCACAGGTTACCCGTCCGGAAAAAGAAGCCGGCATTGTAATAGCTTTCCGCCGTGAAAATTCTCCCATGTGCGAAGCGGTTTTCGAACTTTCAGGTATAAACGCCAATAAAACCTATACAATAAAAGATACCGACGGCACAACGAATTTCACCGTCAGCGGCAAAGAGCTTTGCGAAAAAGGTTTCACCGTTCGCCTTTCCCAAAAAAGAAGCTCCGTAATTTTCATATATTCCGCAAACAAAGATTAATTTCCGCAAAAACAAAATCAAAAAACCGCTCCGTAGTGGAGCGGTTTTTTCATGCGCTTTTCTCAAGCCATATATTTAAATATCCTTTCCGGCAAATCAAAAAGATTTTCCGTATCCAACGAAAGAACGGTATTGTCCTCAAGATTAAGACTGAAAATTCCAATTACGGACTTTGCGTTCACAGTGTCGTTGCCGGACGTCATAAGCGCGTCAAAATCATATTTCGAAAGAATGTTGCAAAAATCCTTAACATCGTTCATCGTATTAAGCTTAACGTTAATGTTTATCATACACTCATACCCTTTTCAAATTTCGAATATATTATATGATAAATAAACAATTTTGTCAAGCCCGCATAAAAAAAATCTGCGGTATAGTTAAAGTTGCACTAAAAGTCACGTCTGTTTTTGGCTATTTTGCGCACATTTTGTTTATAAAATCAATCAAACGGCTCGCATTTCGCCCCCATACACTCGGCAAGCATAACCGCTTGTTCAACCGAAATTGCAGAACCTCGAATATTGCACACCTGAAGATTCGAACCCGAAAAATCAACGTTCCTTATGTCAGTTTTTTCAAACGAAACGTTATTAAACAAAGTTTTCACAAATTTGCAAGAATAAAGTTTGGATTCAACAAAAAAACAATCAAACATTCTTGCTTCCGTAAAATTCATATTAAAGACGTCCTTTTTCCTAAATCGCATACCGCACACCGTCGCATAGGAAAAATCGCAACAATCAAATCTTGCGCCGCTCATATCGCAACTTGCAAAAGAAGAACCCGTAAACCTGCAGTTTTCAAAAGAAGCCGCCATCAAATTTGAATTTTGAAATACGCAATTCAAAAAAACGCAACCGTTAAATTTCGTGCCGGTAAAGTGCGCCATTGAAAAATCACAGCAATCAAAAACGCACTTTCCAAACGCCTTGTCCTCCAAATCCATCGCTCTCATCGCACAGGATTCAAAGCTCTTGCGAATAAATTCTTCTCCGTCAAAATACCCGAAATCGGAAAAATCTTTGTTTACATAACTTTCTTCGTTAAGAACCATTTAACTTTCCTTCCACGCAATTCAAATTCAACATTTTGCCGCGCCGATAATTCCAATGTCGTTTTTCAATTTCGATGTGGCAATAAGCATTTTGTCGGCATATCCCACTCTTTCCGTCAACGGCTTAGTCAAATATTCGCCCTCGTTGGATATTGCTCCTCCAAGAACAACAACGTCCGGTCGGAAAATGTGATATATGCTTTTTATTCCCACGGCAACGTTATCCAAATATTCGTCCACAACAGCTTTCCCAATCAGACACCCCGCACGCATAGCATCAAAAGCCGTTCTTCCGGAAATTTTCCCCGCTTCGGCGGCTTTCTTTGCAAGAATGCTGTCGGGATTATTCGCAACGGCTTTTTTTGTAATTCCGATAAGCGCATTCACGGAAGCATAAGCCTCATAACAGCCGTATTGCGAACAACCGCACCTAACGCCGTCAAATTTAATAATCATATGACCTATTTCTCCCGCATCACCGTGCGTTCCGAAGTACGGCTTGCCGTCAATAACAATTCCGCCTCCAACGCCCGTACCCAAAGTTATCAAAACAATGTTTTTAAATTGCTTTCCGTAACCCGCATAAAGCTCGCCCAAAATCGCACAGTTTGCGTCATTACCCACAAAGGACGGAATGCCCGTTGCGGCGGTAATCATATCGCATATCGGCGTGTTCTTAAAATTAATGTTTGCCGCACTCTTAATAACGCCTTTTTCGCTGTCAATATTTCCCGGCGAACCCATACCTATTTTGTCGATTTTAAATTCCGACATAATTTTTTTGCATTCGTCAATAATATCGGCAACAATTTCGCTGTCCGCCCTACTCGCTCCCGTCGGAATTTCGGATTTCATAACAATTTCCAATCCGTCAACAACTCCGAATTTAATGTTTGTTCCGCCAATATCAATTCCAAGTTCCATTATCAATAACACCTCTAAAAAAATTTCCAAACAGTATTTTATCATAAATAAAACTTTTCATCAATACATAAAAGTAAAGGCAATAACACAAAATTGCTTGTTTTTAACATATTTTTGCTTGCAAACGCAATTATTCAACACATTTAACATTTAATTGCTTTTTTCAAACAATTATCAAAAAAACACCGCAACATCAAGTACAAAAAAATCCTATTTTAAACTTTTGGTTTCACCGGATTTAATACAAACCGTTTTCCCGTCAATATCAGCCCAAACGTCAATCAGCGTCGGATTATATGCAATTTTTCCGTCCGCACTGTAAACAACCGAACAAAACGCCCGCACATAATTATATATCTCAATGTTTGTTGCATACCAAACATCGTCCTTTCCGCCAAGCTTCAGACATATCTCGTCAAGAAGTCCCCAATTTCCGTCGTTTTCAAATTCAAAGCTGTGCCCCCACACATAAAATACCTTTGCGCTTCGACTTGCAATATAAAGCTTGGAAAAATCCAAGTTTAAAAATTCGTCTGCAAGCTTCATCAAATTCGGATTTTTGTGGTGAGTAGTCGGTGCCCAACTGTACCAATCGTCGGGAAGTTCAAATGATTCGTTCCCGCAAGGCAAACGGGAATACGCAATATCCAATTCTTTAAGATAGTTTTTCACATCTCCGTATACGTCGGGTTTGGCAAAACGGTTAACGTTCCTGTCGGGAAACGCCATACCTCTCACAATTCTTCCGAACGTCCTTTCCAAAATAAGCCTCGAATCAAGCGTATCTCTTATTCCCTCAATAGGTCTTACGCAGTCCAAACCTCGGTGATAATATCCGTGGTTGGCAATTTCGTGCCCCTTTTCCAATATGTTTTTCTTTATAAAATCCACGCTCAACGCTTCACCTTTTTCCACAGTCGAACCAACAAGATTAAACGTGCATTTTATGCCGTATTTTTCAATTATTTCAACAAATTTAATATCCGTATTCTGTCCGTCGTCATAACTGAACGTCACCGCTTTCGGTTTACCGTTCGGAAAACGCAAAAAATTATATTTCACAAAAATCTTTCCTTTCACACTTAAAGTATATCACACAAAAAAAGCCGATAAACATAATTCAATCGAATTGTGATGATAAATGTCAAACATTCCATTTATAAACAAGCAAAGAATTATAACGGAGCTAAAAACATATTGAACAGCATATTTTTTAAGTAAATTTCAATAACCGCTTATGACCGCTGTTATCTATATATTCCGTACCGACACCTTATAATTATCGCGCTTGAATATCACATAAACGCCCAACGCGTCCATACAACACATAAGCGGAAAAACAGTAAATCTTTAAAACTTACTGTTTTGGTGTTGCTTTAATGTGCGGTGTGAATTCGTTTTTTCAATATGGGCGTTACTGCGACAAAATGAATTTTACTTCTCCAATAATTTCAAAAAACGTTTGTCGTTCATTTGCTCATTAGTAACATAGCTTCCGTCAAAAAACAATGCATAGGTTGTTATCGGCGTAGGTGCATTTTGCGCGTCCTCTTTGCTTTGCAAATGTATTGCCTTGAATTTTACGGATTTCTCTTTTGCTATATCCGTTATAATCGGAACGTATTTTGCGTTAAACGGGCATTGACTTGTGTAATACAAAACATATCCCGTTTCATCGGTATGAGGATGTTTTGCACATTCTTTGAATCGAGGTAATACGGTATTCTCCGCAAACGGTAAATGCCATAACCCAATACCGTTATCAGCTTCATCACACACCGAAAAGCCTTTATATTTCAAATATTTCGGGTCAGCCAAAAAAGGCTTTTTCTTTGCAGATGATAATATACACAATCCATTTTTGCCTTTTGCTTTGCTATCTTCAATACAAGCATTCAGCAAATCCGTTGAATATCCGTTTCCCTTAAATGCGCCTGCCACCCATAAGCAATCTATATACATATATCCCTCTGCAATAATGGGATTCCACGCATTTTCGGCAGGTATATATTCAATGAAGCATTTTCCGCGCTCTGCGCTTTTCAAAAAAACCAATCCATCGTTAAAACGTTCTTTTAACCAAGCCTTTTTTGATGATACTTGAATATCGTTGTTATTGGAAATTGCACAACATATATGCTCTTTTTCTATGTTTTCGCTTACGACCTTAATATATTCCATTGTATAAAACCTCAATCATGTTTAAAAATCACCTGTTATGGTACATTTGCTCCAAAATTCATAATCGCATAAAAACCAAACACATTTTTATAAAACTCTACGGAATATGCAGTAACCAAGAGCAGACGCTAATATATATTTTTCGCTATAATTTTGCAAAGATTATTTGCCATATTTTCTATTCCTCTCGGATTCGGATGCACAAGCCCAGAAGAAAGACCGTCCGCGCCCTTAAGAACTTCGGTTCCGTTTACATATATAACGTTGGGCAATTTCAACTCTTCCGTTACTTTTTTTACGGTATTACGGAATAATTCGGCTTTCCCGTCGGAGCAAATATCGCTTTTGCAATAAAAAACGTCTATTGCGAAAATCTTTGAATCCGGGTGAGAAACAGCTGTTTTTTTTACAAAATACCTTACCCTATCTTCAAATTCTTTTACATCAATTCCCAAAATATTTATTCCCATTTCAAGAGTAGCAAAATCAAATTCACAATTTTCGGCAATATAATCGGCAACTTCGCGTTCAAGGCAAGCCGAACCGGCAAACCCCATATTCAGCGAATCCGCACCGAAAAATTCGCCCACTCTTGAAACGTAATCGTTTGCGTTATTCAACGAAATACTACCGTGCGTTATTGAAGAACCGTATGCCAAATATTTTCTTTTTGGAAGCATATCCTTTGTGGGAATTGAAATATCGCCATCAATTTTCAATATTTGCGGGCGATTCCCCGAAAACTGCACTCTGACAACATCGGGGGAAAACCTGTGATTATATTGCTTTGCAATTTTTCGCAACCATTCTATATTATCGCT
>CAZJCI010000159.1:0-5306 GCA_964544455.1 uncultured Oscillospiraceae bacterium | reverse complement strand
CAACTTCGGAGGGGTGTTCGGAAGCGATTTTTCTCATTGCGTTGAAGTGAACCTGAGCGCCGGCGTCGGACATATCCAAAAGGAAGTCCTTTGCAAATGTGCCGTCTTGAATATCTTTGAGGATTTTCTTCATTGTTTTTTTGGTTTCCTCGGTAATAATCTTGGGGCCTGTGATATAATCGCCGTATTCGGCTGTGTTGGAAATTGAATATCTCATTCCGGCAAAGCCGCTTTGATAAATAAGGTCAACGATAAGCTTCATTTCGTGGATACATTCGAAATATGCGTTTCGGGGGTCATAGCCTGCTTCGACAAGAGTTTCGAAACCTGCCTGCATAAGTGCGCAAACGCCGCCGCAAAGAACCGCCTGTTCGCCGAAAAGGTCTGTTTCGGTTTCTGTTCTGAACGTTGTTTCGAGAACGCCCGCTCTTGCGCCGCCTATGCCGAGAGCATATGCAAGACCTATATCGAGTGCGTCTCCCGTTGCGTCCTGATGAACCGCAATAAGACACGGAACGCCTTTGCCCGCTTGATATTCGCTTCTTACGGTGTGTCCGGGACCTTTGGGGGCAATCATAATAACGTTGACGTTCTTGGGGGGCTTAATGCAACCGTAGTGGATATTAAAGCCGTGTGCGAAAGCAAGCGTTTTTCCTTCCGTGAGATTCGGTTCGACGCTTTCTTTATAAAGCTTTGCTTGTTTTTCATCGTTGATGAGGATCATAATAAGATCCGCATTTTTTGCCGCTTCGGCGGAAGTCATTACTTTTAATCCCTGAGCTTCGGCTTTTGCCCAGCTTTTTGAACCTTCGTAAAGACCGACTATGACGTTTACTCCGCTATCTTTAAGATTGAGCGCGTGCGCGTGACCTTGCGAACCGTAGCCTATGATTGCCACCGTTTTGCCGGAAAGTTTTTGAAGATCGCAGTCCTGCTGATAGAAAATTCTTGCCATTGTTTTTTACCTCTCTTTTGATTTATATTTTGGTTATTTTTACAGATATGAAACGCGACGGATTGAAGTATCTCCTCTTTCCAAAGAAACCACGCCCGTGCGGCATATTTCGACAATTTCGTAATCCTTCATAATGCTTATAAAATCGTCTATTTTTTGAGTTGAGCCCGTTAGCTGATATATCATACAATCTCGCGCGTAATCCACTATTACCGCATGAAACGCTTCCGCCGCCGCACGTATATCTTCACGTGTTTCGGGATTGTTTTCCATTTTTATTAAAAGCAATTCTCGGCTTACCGAAGCTTCGGATTTAAGCTCTTTTACAGAGCGAACGTCGGGCAATTTGTAAAGCTGATCTATAAGTTGATTTTTGGTGGAATCTTCGCCTTCGGAAATAACCGTGATTCTGGAACAGTTTGACATTTCAGTTTCGCTGACGGTAAGAGAATTAATATTAAACTGTCTTCTTCGGAACATACTTGTGACTCTGTTGAGCACACCCGACCGGTTATTGACAAGCACAGCCAATACGAATGTATTCATTTTAATCACCTATCCTTACTATTATATCGTCCATAGAGCCTCCGGGAGGAAGCATGGGAAGAACGAATTCGTCTTTATCTATTACACATTCCACAAGGTATGTTGTTTTGCTTGCAAAGGCGCGTTTTAAGGCTTGGTTGAGTTGCGACTCGTCCGTTACGGTTTCGGCTTTTGCGCCGAACGCTTCGGCGAGTTTTATGAAGTCGGTTTTTCTTTCAAGCACGGTGTTGGAATAATGTTTGTTGAAAAACAGCGTTTGCCATTGACGAACCATTCCCAAAACTCCGTTGTTAAGCAACAAAATTACAAGCGGAACGTTATTTGCAACGGCGGTTGCAAGTTCGTTTAGATTCATTCCGAAGCTTCCGTCGCCCGTTATGAGAACTGCGGTTTCGCCCGTTGCGAAATGAGCTCCGATTGCCGCGCCCATTCCGAATCCCATTGTTCCCAGACCGCCGCTGGAAATGAATCGGCGACTTGTTTCAAAATTCAAATTCTGCGCCGCCCACATTTGATGCTGACCGACATCGGTTGCCACGGGGGTATTGGGAGTTAAAAATTCGTTAAGAGTGAGAATCGCGCGGCGCGGAGTTAAGCCGCTTCGGTTATCGAGAATTTGCTCTTCTTCCGTTTTGAATTTTTCTATCATACAATTCCATTCGGAATGAGTTGTTTTGTTAATTAGTGGAATAAGCTTTTGCAAAGTCAGTTTTAAATCGCCTCGCATTGAATGGGCGTCATGAACCGTTTTGGAAAGTTCCGCTCCGTCCACGTCGATATGAACGATATTGGCGTTTTGGGCAAATTTATCTTTATTACCGGTTACTCTGTCGTTAAATCTTACGCCGAGAGCGATGATGCAATCCGCATTATGCATTCCCACCGAGCAAGCGTAATGACCGTGCATTCCCTGCATACCCAAAAATCTTGGGTGATTTGTCGGTATTGCGGAAAGTCCCATAAACGAACAACCTATGGGAGCGTCAATTAACTCCGCAAGTTCAAGCATTTCTTTTTGGGCTTCGGAAGTTATCATTCCGCCGCCGAAATATATGAACGGTTTTCGGCTTACGTTTATGCATTGAGCGGCTTGGGTGATTCTTATATCCTTTGCCGCAAATTTTTCATCCGCAACAGCCGAAGGTTTGGGAGAATATTCGCATTTTGCAATTTGAACATCCTTGGGAATATCTATGAGAACGGGGCCCGGTCTTCCCGAAATTGCGATATTAAACGCTTGAATGACGGTTTCCTGAAGAGATTCTACGGAAGTTACAAAAAAGTTATGTTTGGTTATCGGCAACGTTATTCCGGTTATATCTATTTCCTGAAAGCTGTCCGAGCCGATTTGCGAACTCATTACGTTTCCCGTTATTGCTACCATTGGCACGGAATCGAGATATGCGGTTGCAATTCCCGTTACAAGATTTGTTGCTCCGGGACCTGAAGTCGCTATTACCACGCCCGGTTTGCCGGAAGCTCTTGCATAGCCGTCCGCCGCATGTGCCGCACCTTGTTCGTGAGCTGTGAGAACGTGTTTCAGTTCGTTTTTGTATTTATATAACGAATCGTATACGTTAATTATTTGACCTCCTGGATAGCCGAATACAACTTCGCACCCTTGGTCTATTAATGTGCGAACAAGTATGTCCGCTCCGGATAAAATCATTTTTCATTTCCTTTCGTTAATATTTTCCGCATAGTTCGGATATAAACAAAACCTGTCTCTCCGTTACAAAGAGACAGGAAATATCATACGATAAATCTTGCGGTACCACCCTTTTTGCCGCATTATGCGACCGCTTTACGCATCCGAAATTCGAATACTTCCCATTATAACGGACGGGACTCCGTTCTTCCTAACGGATTTCTCTTTCAGACAGACCGCTCCGAGGCGACGCCGCAATAAACCGTCAGCCGACTTGCACCGAACGTCGGCTCTCTGAGTTGACGAAAATATCGCTATTCCTCATCCTTGCGTTTAAACATTAATATTATACCACAAATTCGATTAAATGTCAAGTAAAACGCAAAATATTTTTTAAAAAAAGTTGCCAATTGTAAAAGCTGGATTAGAGTTATTTTTGTGCATTTCGGCAATTACTTATTTTTTGTTTTTTTATGT
Organism: uncultured Oscillospiraceae bacterium; assembly: GCA_964544455.1. GTDB lineage: Bacteria > Bacillota > Clostridia > Oscillospirales > CAG-382 > SIG622. The sequence goes on along the minus strand of CAZJCI010000159.1, from coordinate 1,680 downwards.
CCGAAAACCATACCGGTATGACCTTCGTTCGCTTCGACTTCCGCACGCCATTTATCGTACATAGCCTTATATACTTCGTCTGGAATATCGGGGTTTCCTTTGGAATAGCACGGTATCAGCATATCGCCCGCAACTTTGGGATCGGTACACATTGTATCGTTTCTCCACTTTTCTCGTTCTTCCTTGTTGCGCAAATTGGGAATATCCATGGGAATACCGCCGTTAAGAATTGAGCGGTAGGCAAACAATCCCGAAAGTCCCATATCCAAAGCTTCGTAAACGTCTATTGTATCGGCATTTTGGTTTCCGAGTATTTTTTCGACAAAATTCCACATTGAAAAGAAATCGGAACCGCCGTGACCGAAGTTTTCGGCATTTTTTGCCACTTCGGGAATATATGTTTCTATTCTGTCGCCCTTATACTCGCCCGAATATTCGTCGGCATTGATATATATTCTGTCGGTTCCGCCGGCTCTTGCGTCTTCTCTTGAGGACTCCATTCTGCCTTTTGAGCCGTAAACGGAATACCATATTGAATTTTTGTAAAGGTGTCCATGAATGCTTTTTATGATACCTCCGTTTTCAAGCGTTACCATTTCCATTCCGAAAGAACCCGATTTTGTTCCTATTCTTGCTTCTCGCTCGTTGCGTTTTCCTTCGAATCCCGTTACTTTTACCGGTCTTAATCCGGTCATATGTATAATCGGTCCGAGTGAATGCGTGCAATAGTACGTGCAATACAGGTTGTTTCGCCAATGGTTTTTATCGCCGTATGAAATGCCCGCCCAAATGCTTTCGCAATTATGCACATATTCGCATTCGCCGTATTCGAATTCGCCGATTTTGCCTTCACGGTAGAGTTTTTTCATTTCATAGGGAGCTCGCATATAGCAATAGTTTTCGCCGTAGGCATATACAAGACCGGTATTTTCGACCGTTTCGACAAGTTCCACGGCTTCTTTCATGGTTTGCACGGGAAGAACTTCCGAAAATACGTGCTTGCCTTTTTTCATTGCTTTGATGGCAAACGACGCGTGTTCGTTTGCATAATTTGCAAGTACAACCGCATCCATATCGTGTTCGATAAATTCGTCAAAGTTATTGTAATATGTTATATTGAGATCGGGGTGATTTTCTTTTTGCTTTTCGAGCGCTTCCTCCCATTTATCGCAAATTGCAACAACTTCCGCATTATCCGCACAAGCGCAATAGTTTATCATACTTGTGCCTCTGTATGCGCCCAATACACCGATTTTAATTTTTTTCATAATGAATCTCCTTTGTTTAGATTTATTCGGTAAAACAATTATATCAAATATTTTGCGATTAATAAATGGAAAAAATCTATTAGAATATGTAAATTTGCAAGATTTATATTGACATTACGCATTATTGAGTATATAATTGAAGCATCACCGCAGGGAAACGGAGAAAAAGTTATGGAAAACGACAATATTTGCAGATTTATTCCTTATATAAACGCAGGAGATAAAATTAATATTATTAATTACGTTTTTGAAACCAAGCCTCAAAAATTTGAATCTTTGAAATGCAGTTCGGTTTATGTAGCCGGAATAGTAAACAGCGGAACAGGCAATTTTCACACGCCGGGAAAGGTGCACCGACTTGAAAAAGGGGATATTTTTTTTATAATTGCGGCGGCTCCCTATGCGATTGAAT
>CAZJCI010000158.1:0-5326 GCA_964544455.1 uncultured Oscillospiraceae bacterium | reverse complement strand
GATCGAATTGTGTGTTGCAATTCGCCAATCATCTTCATAATCACCCACCGTTCCGTCGAAAATAACAAGATTGAGCTTTGTTTTACAAAGATACTCCCAAGTTTTGGATAAAAACCAAGCGCCGTCGCAACCGTAAAAGAATGTTTTTTCTTGAATTTCAAAACAGTAATGAACGGCAGTTTCCGAGGAATTCTCCACTATATGATTTGCAGGAAGCGGAACCGCTTTTAAATCGCAAGCAAAAATTTCATCGAAAATTTCAAATGGGATTATTTCGATAAGCTTTTTTTGTTCAGCTGTAAGCTGAATATTTTCCAAAGCATTTTTGTGACAATGAAATTTGATTTTCTTTTCGGCACTTTTTGCAAAAGATATTAACGAATGGACGCATATATGGTCATCGTGAGAATGAGTTAAAAATATGTCCGTAATTTTTGAAACATCAACTCCCAAGTTTTTTGCGTATTCGTAAGAAAACGGAGAACAATCTATCAGATATTTTCCGTTAATAAGCGCAGTGGAATATCGTCTGATTTTTTTATTTATGTCGAATTTAACATCGTCGTCCGGAATTGCCACCCAATCGGCCGCTCCGGTTCCTAAAAATAATATTGAATTTTTTCCCATTTTTCTTAATTTATTATTCCTTTATTTTTTAATGCTTTAACGCAAATATTTAGGACTTCATTTGCAATATCGTCGCGTGTGCGTACCTTTCCGTTATTTGCGCAAATAATTCGCGACCACCCCCACGCACGGCAAGTATATTGAGCGGCGTTATACGCACATAAAAGATGTTTTTTGTCCGATTCGTGAAGATCCTTTTTTGCTCCGGTTTGGCAACATCTTTCGTTAAGAAGCGTTTCGGCATATTCGGGCGGCATATCCAAAAAATATACCAAATCGGGAATCGGCAAACCAAGTTTTACAAATTCATAATCGTAAAGCCAGTCCAAAAATTTTTGTTTTTCGTTATCGTCGCAAATTTTTGCCAATTGATGAACCGCATTTGAGGTTGTATATCTGTTAAGAATTATAACCGTATTTTGTTCGCAATATTCTTTTTTCCAATATCTTACAAAACTTGCATATCTGTCCACAGCAAAAAAAGAGGATGCAGCATATGCGTTTGTATCGTCGGCGCACTTTCCGAATTCTCCGTTAAGATACATTTTTACAAGCGTGCTTGATTCGTTGTCGTAATCCGGAAAGGAAACTTCTTTTACTTTTAGACCGTAAGTTTTTTTCAACGTTGCGGAAAGTATATCCGATTGCGTTTTTTTCCCTGAAGCGTCAGTGCCGTCAATTGCAATCAAAAGACTCATAACGTCGAAAACTCCTTTCTGACTTCCGCGGCTTTTCCGCACGTCATCGAACCTTCGGCACACGCGCCTCTAACGCAAGACGGACCTGCTTTGGCAAACAAAATGGGACATACTTCTTTGCATTGCCGCAACATTTCGCATGCAAGGGCTCTGATTTCCCATTGAGCACGATTGCAACACCTTAGCGAAAAGAAATTATAAAGCGAACGAACGTTCATTGTCATAACTATTTTGGTATCGCAAGCGTTGGGAAGAATAAATCTTGCATCTTCGTGCGCCTTTTTTGCACCCATAATTGCAGCTTTTTTTGCTTCAACGCCGTTTGAAATAAACTCTTCCGTGTGTTTTTTGGTAAGAATTTCATCAAGCAATTTATATGTTTCTTTATCCTGTTCCATTGCTTTAACAAAAATTTGTTTTGCTTCCGGAATCGCTTCTATTTCCGGCGGAATGATATATTCAAAATTCTCCTTATCAACATATCTCTGACTTTGCACACTGTATGAGGCTATTCTGTGGCGCGTTATTTGAGCAAGCAACGCACGTGAAACGCCTTCTATTGCAAACGTAAAAGTAACGTGTTCAACAGGACTTTCGTGTCCAAGCGAAGAAAGCATATTTATAAATTTTTCGCAAGAATCAGGCGTCATTTTTTCGCATATTTCATCAACTCCCACAGCACTGTAGCATAATTTTGCCGCTGCGGCAACAGTAATTTCCGGATTCGGAGTATGCGTCAATATCTTAACTTTCATTTAAGCTCCTTGTTTTTATATTTTAAACATTCGGAATATCTTTGTTTTTGTGCAATAAAACGCCGAAAAGAAATTTCGGAAGCTTCATCATTCTGCCTATTCTGGAGGGCATACAAACAAGTCTGTAAAACCATTCAAGATTGTATTTTATAAAAAATTTGGGAGCTCGCTTGACATTTCCCGAAAATACGTCAAGGCTTCCTCCAAGCCCTATTGCAAGTTTTGCGTTAAGTTCATTGCGATGGTCATAAATCCACTTTTCCTGTTTCGGCGCACCAAGGCAAACAAACAAAAGCTTTGCGCCGCTTGAATTAATGTCTTCAATAATTTTCGGCACATCGTCTGTGCAAAAATAACCGTCTCTGTATCCTGAAACAACAAGACCGGGATATTTCTCGCACAACTTGTCTGCAGCCTGCTTTGCAACACACGGCGCAGATTCGGTTGCTTTTCCTCCTCCGAAGAAATAAACGCCGTCGCCTGTTTTTGAAATTTTTTCTATAAGTCGTTCCGCCAGTTCACAGCCGGCAACTTTACCTTTAAGAGGCGTTTTTAATATTTTTGCGGCATAAACAACACCTATACCGTCCGGAATTGTCATGGAAGAGGAATTAATAATTTTGTAATTTTCCGGGTTTTCAATGCAATTTTGCACAATTTCGGCATTAGGAGTCACAATATAATCGCATCCATCCGTTGTCAAAAAGTCCATTGCTTTTTCAACCGCTTCGTCCATATTTACATTATCAAAAAAAACGCCCTTTACGTTGACTTTTGTTTCGGTTGTTGTCATAAATTTAAAATTCCTTTCATATGGTGCAAGTTTCCGTACGCACACAAATCTTAATATAGAAACCATCTTTATAATTATAGCATACAAAAACGAATACTTCAAGACTTTGCTACGATTTTTTACATTTTTTTCACTATATGTGTTTTTTAAAGATGTCGTAATTCAAAATAAAAAAATGTTCATAAATTATTTGTTGCATTTTCTTGTTTTTTGATATACTATAAACTTATAATATTTTCATATGCAAAACCAAAAAATTATCATATAATATCGGTTACAAAATTTATCCTGATTACAGATACGGAACTTTCACGCAACGATTATAAAAGTTGAAAAAGAGAAATTTTTGATAACAATATTTTTTTGAATGTAACGAGACAACCGATTTTGCGGCAGTTAATAATATTGAAAGACTTCATACATTTCAAGATGATTATTAAAAAAATGCGAATTTCAAAGCACATACAAACATTCGCGTCAAAGACGATTACATATTCACTTTGTTTTGAATCCGCTTATACGTAGCATTTTCCCGAATAAAAGGTTTTTAAATGGAGTTAAAATTGATATTAACGATTGTTGCGATAACATAATTAACGAAGAATGCTTTAATCGAATTGCATTTCCGTATGGGACATATTTTTTTAAAAAAGTCTTTTTGGGCTCTTGAAATAATTCTTTTTCTATGTTATCATTGTAAACACAAATTTTATTCATTTTAAGGAGAAAACTTTATGAATATAAAAATAATCGAAGACAAAAAAATTATTATGAGCAATCCCAACAGTATGCATAATTATTTTGGCTGGCCAACGGTTGCAAGACTAAAAAACGGAAAAATTGCGGTTGCCGCTTCGGGTTTAAGGACGGCGCATGTTTGTCCGTTTGGCAAAGCGGTTATTTCTTTTTCCGAAGACAGCGGAAAAACGTTCGCCCCTCCAAGTATTGTAACCGATTCTCCTCTTGACGACAGAGATGTGGGTTTGTGCGCTTTTGGCGAATCCGGGTTAATTTTAACTTCATTTAACAATACACGCGAATTTCAAAGAAAATGGGCACGAATGAAGCACTACAATAAAATGAAGTCGGAAAGGGTTATAAAATATATCGACGCTTATTTGGATAATGTTTCCGACGATGAAGAAAACCGTTATTTGGGTTCGAATTTCAAAGTCAGTTTTGATAACGGAGTTACTTTCGGAGATATTTATAAATCGCCCGTTACATCTCCGCACGGACCGTGTGAACTCTCGGACGGAAGTATTCTTTGGGTGGGCAAAACATTTTCGGAAAATGATTCCTCTTCGTCGGAATTTGGAATTTGCGCAACAAAGCTTGACGTTAATTCAGGTGACGTGAAAACAGTCGGGAAAATCGATAATATTGAAATTAACGGAATCACCGTTATATCTTGTGAACCACACGCCGTCCAGGCTCCCAACGGCAAAATAGTTTGTCACATAAGAGTTCAGTCCGGCGATGATATTTTTACCGTTTTTCAGTCAGATTCCATCGACGGAGGGGTTACATGGTCAAAGCCTAAAAGAATTCTCGATATGCTTGGCGGTGCGCCGTCGCATTTAACGGTACTTTCGAACGGTGCTCTTTTGGCGGTTTACGGATACCGCGAACGACCTTACGGCATAAAAGCTATGATAAGCCGTGATAACGGTGAAAGTTGGGATGTTGATAATATTTTGTGTATTCACGATGTTATTGATGACATCGGTTATCCCGCTTCGGTTGAACTTTCGGACGGAAGTATTCTTACAGTTTTTTATGCAAGACCGCAAAAAGACGAATCCGCAGTCATTTATTCAATAAAATGGAAATATGATTAACAAAAATTTTGTTATTTTGTTCGATAAAAAACATGAAAGGTTTGCAAATTTATGGAAGATTGTATTTTTAAAAGCGGCAGCTTTTTTGTCGGAGTTAATTATTGGGCTTCAAACGCCGGTATACAAATGTGGAACAGATGGGATGAAAATTGCATAAAACAAGATTTGGATCGTCTTGTAAACGCAAATATCAAGGTAATCCGAATGTTTCCGTTGTGGTCTGATTTCCAACCGATTGAAACATATCGCCAAGGAAACGGAAAAATATGAGTTGTCGGCAGAAATGCGGTTGAAGCAATTAATACCCCCGAAGCATTGGCGGGGATGAGTTCCGTTATGCTTGAACGGTTGGATATTTTCCTTTCGCTGTGTCAAGAAAGAAAAATTAAAGTTATTTTAGGGCTTTTAACAGGCTGGATGAGCGGTAGAGTTTATGTTCCTCATGCGCTTGACGGTTTAAATCTTTATACAAATCCGCTTGCGCTTCGTTGGGAATTGAGATATGTTAAGTATCTTGTAAACAGATATAAAAACAGCGACTCCGTTGTTGCATGGGATCTTGGAAACGAATGTAACTGTTTTGATACGTGCACGGATTCCGACACCGCATAT
>CAZJCI010000157.1:0-5359 GCA_964544455.1 uncultured Oscillospiraceae bacterium | reverse complement strand
GACCCCGAGTTCCGCGGCGATGATGTTGGACAACGTGGTTTTACCCAATCCGGGCGGGCCGTGAAGCAAAATATGATCCAAACCCTCGCCTCGCATTCGAGCCGCCTGCATGGATATTTTTAATTTTTCTTTTATTTTTTCCTGCCCAACATATTCTTCAAGAGTTTTCGGACGAAGCGCATTTTCGTTGTCGTTTCCCTCCGCACCGTCCTCGCTTAAAAGCTCGGAGGATACAATTCTACTTTCAAAATCAAATTCTTCATCGTCATAATGCGGTTTGCTGCTTTTTATCATTTTTCCTCCGATTGTTTTTGTTTAAAAGTTTTATGCAAAATAATTCTATTTCATAAGCAACGCCAAAGCTTGTCGGATAATATCTTCCACGGCGGTTCCTCCGCATGCTTTAACAGCTTTTGTCGCTTCCGAAGAGGTATATCCCAAAACGCAAAGCGCGTCAATTGCTTCTTGTGCGGCGGAAGAAGAAACATAAGAAACCGAATCGGAACCGCCGCCCGCAAATTCTTCCGAAATACCGAAGCCTTTTGCAACTTTGTCTTTCAATTCAAGTATTATTTTTTGCGCCGTTTTAAGTCCCACGCCGTTTGCGCGGGAAATAGCCTTTGCGTCGTTTTGAGCGCAAGCGGCAACAAAGCTTTCCACCGAAAGACAGGACAAAATCGCCATTGCCGCTTTCGGCCCCCCTCCAGAAACTGTTATAAGAAGCTTAAAAAGATTACGTTCGCTTTCGGAAAAAAAGCCGTAAAGCTCAATTGCGTCTTCACGCACAGCCTGATAAGCATATAATTTTGTTTTTAATCCGCAGGTATCGCCCGAAGCGGAAACGCCGCCGTTTTTCACAAGAGCGTCGTAAGTTGTGCCGCTGATTGTCAAAAGATATCCCACGCCGCCGCATTCAATAACTGCGGAGTTCGGCAAAAGCTCCGCAAGAGTTCCGTTAAAATAACCGTACATATTTTTTCCTCGCACCAATTTCGAAAGTTACAAAAGTTAAAAATAATTCATTTCAGCCCGAACAAAGACGAACTTTGCGAAAATCCGTGACAAATTGCCATTGCCAATGCGTCCGCCGTGTCGTCCGGCTTGGGAACTTCTCGAAGCTTCAAAATGTTGGTAACCATATATTGTATTTGCTGTTTTTCCGCTCTGCCGTACCCCGTAACGGCTTGTTTAACCTGTAACGGAGTATATTCGTAAATCGGGACTTTGCATTTGTGCGCCGCAAGCAAAATTACGCCTCTTGCTTCGCACACGGCAACGGCGGTTTTTCGGTTGTCGTTAAAAAAAAGCTCTTCAATCGAAACGGCGTTCGGCGCATAAGTTTCGCAAAGCTCGGTAATACCGTTATAAATTTCAAGCAACCGTTCTTCAAGCGGCATTCCGGCTGGCGTAAGTACCGCACCGTAATCAATAACCCTAAAAGAGCCTTGCAAATAGTCAAGTATTCCGAATCCCACGGTTGCAAGTCCCGGGTCCACGCCGAGTATAGTCATTGGTTTCCTCCGCTAAAAGCAAAACATTTGTTCCAATTTATTTATCCATTATAATATAATACCATAGTTTTACGATAAAGTCAAGAGCGATTTAATTAACGTTTTTGAGCAAATCGAAAATAAAGAAACTCAACGCTTGCATAAAAAGGGGATTTAAGGCGTTTTCGCCTTAAATCCCTTGAACGTGTACGTTCTTCTTTGTTTTATTTATTCGATTTTTATAATTTTTTTGCGCATATTGCGATTTTAATTCTAACTTTAAAATTTACCGCAAATTTTGTATGAAAAACTAATTTTTGAAATTTATGTTTTTTACTCCTTAAATGTTTCATAGGAAATTCCGTTCTTTTCCAACTTTTCCGCAAATTTCGAGCCTTCGGGCACACGTATGGTTGCGTCTTGCAAGTCGTCAAAATCAAATGCGGGGTTTCCCAAAATTGTAATTGTCGGCGGAGCATCAATTAAACATGCAAATGCTCTGTTGCCACATTCTTCAAGCGATTTCGGCAAAGTAACTTCTTTAAGCTCGTTATCAAAAAATGCGTAACCTTCAATAATTTTTAATCCTTCGTTAAATACAATATCGTGTAATTCGCATTCTCGGAAAGCACCGTAAGAAATTTTCTCAACATTTCCCGGAATAGTTATGCTTTTGAGTGTGAAATTGCCGTAAAAAGCGGAGTCCCCTATTATTTCAAGCGTAGACGGCAGAGTTACGGATGTAATATACATACCGGCAAAAACAGAGCCGCCAATACATTTTACACCTTCGGGAATTGTAATACTGTTTTCCGGATCTTCGGAATTAATATCGTCTCTGACATAGTGATCGGGATGTTCTCCGTTATATTTTATCAGCACACCGTCGCCCACAACAACAAATTCATCGGAAAGATTTTTGTACCATTCATGAAATTTGGAAAATGCGTTGCTGCCCACTTCTTTAAGACCGTCGGGAATTACAACCTCATTAAGAGGGCTGAGCTCATAAAAAGCGTCGTCTCCAATGTATGTTAAAGCGTCGGGAAGAACAAGCTTTTCAACATAATACTTGCCTTGAGTGGTGCCATAATTATATTTAATATGCGTTACCGGTTTGCCGTTAATTTTTTCGGGAATTTCAAGAACTCCGTTTTGGTCATAAGGCATATTATTAAGGCTTATTTCAATGTGGCTTGTGTATTCGACATATTCCCACCCGCTTTCGCTTTCGTCAGCCGTATAGCGTGCAATATAAGAGTCTTTTTCCGCTTCAACCGCGCCGCCTTTTTCGGAATCAGCGGAATTATTGCAACCCGAAAATAGAAATAATACGCACAGAACGCTACATAATAAAACAATTTTATTCTTCATTTTTCATACTCCCAATCTTATTCAAATTTACCTTCGGAAATTCCGTAATAAATGTCATAAGTGTTGCCGGGTTCATCGCTTGTCAACTCAATTTTCATTTGCAATGCGCCGTTCAGCGGAACTGTTACCTTTTGCGCAACATCGTCATAATCAAGTTCTTTTTCAAACGCAATAATTCCGTCAAGATATATGCTCAATTTTGCGGTTGCGTTTTTTGTATTGTCAATATGTCCCACGGTAAAAGAAACGGATTTATATTTTCCGTCCAAATTATATAACGCTTCGGCGGTTCGATATGGATTCCATAAATACAATGTATATCCGTTGGTATATTTTTTGCCGGACATTGTAAAATATTCATTCTCCGTCAAACGGTATTCTTTGCCTGCCTTATATTGATACGGCGCACATACGTTAAGCCAGTTTTCAACATCGCCGGGTTTTGCGCCCAAATAAACAACCTTTTCAATTCCGTCCCAGCTTACGTCTTTTCCGATTGCGTTACCGACGGCGCGAACCGGCAAATATGTGGTACCGTTATAAATAAACGGCTCCACCGTCTGTCCGTTTGCGTCTTTGGGTTCAACAAGTTCTCCGTCCATAAAAATCTTGATGTTATCATACATAACGTCAATGTTTTTCATTCCCGAACCTGCCCAAACCGTTCCTCCCGCAACGGTTGCTCCGATAAGCAAACCAACCAACATTCCTTTAAATTTTTCTTTCATTTCTAATGACCTCCGAATTTTAATATTTTATTTTTTATTATTATATAACAACTTTTTATATATATATATATATATATATTGTTAATAATTTGCAAATAACTGACAACAAAAAGCAGTAAAATTTATTGTATGTTTATATATCCCGAAATTTCTTCTTTCACAGTCAAACAAAAGCCTGCTTATCAACGTATATCGTAAATAAGCAGGCTTTTTTATGCCGTTTTTGGTTTATTCCGTAATTAAAACCGTCTTGCCGTCTCCGTTCCATTGCACGTCCGCTCCGAAAGCTTCCGCAATAACTCGAGCGGGAACAAGCGTTCTTCCGTTAATAAGCTGTGCGGGAACGTCAACGGAAATTTTCTCTCCGTTTTTATCAATTTCGTTCGCTCCTATTGTAACTTTAACCTCAATGTTTCCTCGTTTTGCAATTGCCGTGCTTGTGGTTCCGTCCCATTCCACATCTGCGCCCATCGCCTCAAAAATCGAACGCAAAGGAACCAGCGTTCTGCTGTTTAACAGTTCGGGGTTCTGTCCGTAGGAATGGAACGAAATTCTTGTGCCGTTATATAAAACCGTAATTCCGCTGTTTACGGAATTGTCGGTAAGATAAGACAATTCATTTTCTTTGCAAACTTTCTCCGCATAAGAACCCGCCGAACAATAAATAATACAGTTGTTCGAATTTCGGATTATACTACCATAAAGATCACTAGCATCAATATAACTTACCGTGTCGGGAATATAAAGCGATTTAAGAGCTGGGCAATAGGCGAAGCAAAAAAAATCCAAGCTTTCAACGCCGTAAGGAATAACAACTTCTTTCAAACTTTCGCACTCATTAAAAGCATACGCTCCTATACTTTTTAACGATGTGGGAAGAATAATTCTCTCCAAAGCTTTGCATTCGTCAAATGCTTTATTTCCTATTGTATTCACGTTGCTGGGAATTTCCACATCGGTTAACGATACGCATTCGTAAAAAAAAGAAACGGGAATTTCTGTCATTCCCTTATTCAATTTAGCGGTTTTAAGATATTTACAGTCTTTGAAAATTGCATCCCCATATACGCAATCTTCCGGAAGTTCCGTTAAGTCTACTTCCGTAAAACCTGTTTTATAAAAAGAAAACTCACCGATCTTTTTTACTCCGTTATGCAAATTAATTTGTGATAAAGATGTACAATTCTGAAAAGCATGTTCTCCTATTTCTTTAACAGTGGACGGTAAGTTTATCGAACTGATACTTGTTCCATCAAATGCATAATCTCCAATAATTTCCGTGCCCTCGTGTAATGTTATCTTTTTCAAATTTTTACCAACTTCGTTATTTTTTATTTTCTTAACCGTTCCCGGATATTCCAGCGATTCCACATTTCTAAAATGATTTCCATTCCATGATATTTCAACCTTTGTCACCGGAACTCCGTAAACGGTTGACGGAATAACCACGTCCGTATCTGTTCCTATGTAACCGGTAATCTTCGCCTCGTTGTTCAACAGCTGAAACTCCCAATCTCCGTCCGTAAGCGCAAACGCGCTCATTTGGCAACAAACCGTTACCCAAAATACGGTTATTGCCGTTGTTAATAATAATTTTGCTTTTTTCATTTTTACATTTTCCTTTCATAAATTTTTGCATTTGTTTTTATCAGTATAACATAACTTATATATATATATATATATAGTTAACAAAATGTAAATACCGCTTTTGAATAAGCATTTTTGTTATCTGTATATTAATGATTTAAAAAAATCTTCCGCTTCCGT
>CAZJCI010000156.1:0-5414 GCA_964544455.1 uncultured Oscillospiraceae bacterium | reverse complement strand
TTATCGAGCACAATTTGGATTTGATAAAAACCGCCGACTATATTGTGGATATGGGACCGGAGGGCGGCGACGGCGGCGGAAAAGTTGTTGTTTGCGGCACACCCGAAAAAGTTGCCGAATGTGAAAATTCCTTTACGGGGCAATATTTGAAAAAAATGCTTAAAAACGACAGTTGCGGATGAAATATGGACATCAATTTACCAACGTAACTTTTTAAAGGCAAAAAGTAGAATAATTTTTTTAAAATGAAATATATAAACAAACACAAATAATTTTACGCCGCACGAATTATATTTTTTGTGCGTGGAAAGGGAAGGTATTAATTATGGAAATTTTCGACGATATTTATGACGCCGTATGTCACACGGCAAAATCTTGCGCAAACGCCACATCCGATTTGGCAAAAAATTCAAAAAAAGCAATAAAGAACGCCGCACTTAAAGAACGTCTTTCAAAACAATATGCAATATTGGGAATGCTTGTTTGCAAAGATGAAGAAATTTGTTCGGTACTTAACCAAAAGGGAGATGAATATGCGGAAGCTCTTTTAAAAATAAAGCAACTGACATCGGAATACGACGAAAACAACAAATGATTTAGCAACGGGAAAGGAAAACGGATTGATAGCACTTAATTTATCGGAGGTTACCGTTGCTTTCGGAACCGACGTTATATTGGACAATATTTCTTTCAGCCTGAACGACGGCGCGCGTGTGGGCGTTGTGGGTGTGAACGGTGCGGGAAAATCGTTGCTTTTAAAAACAATTTGCGGAATTAACCGTTTGGAAAGCGGAAATATATATTTCGGAAAAGATAAGACGGTTAGTTACCTTGAACAAAACGCCGGGTTTGAATCAAAAAAAATACTGTTCGACGAAATGCTCGGCGCATTCGGCAATCTTTGCGAATGGGAGGAACGACTTGCTTTTTTGCAAAAAAAGTTGAACGACAATTGCCCCGAGGCGGAGCATCTGTCTTATGTTAAGGAATATTCTTCGCTTGAAGAAAAATTCAGAAAAACCGGCGGTTATGAATATAAAAGCAGAATTAAAAGTATGCTTACCGCACTTGGATTTTCCGCCGAAAAACAAATGCAACCAATAAGCACTCTTTCGGGCGGGCAAAAAACAAGAGTTGCGCTTGCAAGAGTTCTTTTGGGAGAACCCGATATTTTGATGCTTGACGAACCGACGAACCACTTGGACATTGAAAGTTGCAAATGGCTTGAGGGATATCTTGCGGGATATAAAAAAACTTTGATTGTTATTTCGCACGACAGATATTTTTTGGATAAGGTTACAACTCACACTCTTGAGGTTGAAAATCGAAAAGTTAAGCTTTATAACTGTTCCTACACGGGCTATGTTAAACGCAAAGAAGAAGACCGCAAAAACGACGAAAAGCATTATCTTAATCAAAAAAAGGAAATTGAACGCCTTGAAGCTTTTATTGAAAATCAGCGGCGTTGGAACCGTGAGCGTAATATAATTGCGGCGGAAAGCCGAATGAAAGCAATCGACAGAATGGAAAAAATCGAAAAGCCGCAAAGTTTACCGGAACGTATTTCTTTTAATTTTTCGTCCGGAAAGGCTTTTCTTATGTCGGAGCGAATGCTTGAAGTAAGGGGAATTTCGAAATCTTTTTCGGAAAAACGTTTGTTTTCCGATTTAAGCTTTGTGTTGCACGGGCAGGACCGAATTTTCTTTATCGGTCCGAACGGAATCGGAAAATCCACTCTTTTAAAAATTTTGAGCGGCAGGACAGCGGCAGACAGCGGCACTTTTGAATACGTTAAGGGAATAAAAATAGGTTACTATGACCAAGAGCACCAAGGGCTTAATCCGGCAAACACGGTTTTGGACGAGCTTTGGAATAATTATCCCGACAAAAAACAGGGAGAAATTCGAGGCGTTCTTGCAAGATTTTTGTTTAAAGCAGAAGATGTTTTTAAAAAGGTGGAAGTTCTTTCGGGTGGCGAAAAAGCGCGGCTTACTTTTGCAAAACTAATGCTTGAAGACTTGAATCTTTTAATTCTTGACGAGCCCACAAATCATCTTGACGCAGCTTCGAGAGAAGTTTTGGAGGACGCCATACTTAACTATGACGGCACGGTTATGGCTGTTTCGCACGACAGATATTTTATTTCAAAACTTGCAACAAGAATTTTCGATATGCGTGAAGACGGATATACCGACTATAAAGGCACATATGAAGAATATGAGGAATATAAACAGCGAACTTTTTTCGACGCAAACAGCGTTTTGGGCGGTACTTCCGCAGAGGCTTCTTCATCGGCAAAAGGCGAGTATATTCGAAACAAAGAAGAAAAAAGCAAACGTAGAAAAAATGAAAAAAAGCTTGCCGAGTGTGAAAAAAGAATAATGGAAATTGAAAAGCTTCAAGCCGAAACGGAAAAACTTTTGGAGCAATATTCTTCCGATTATTTAAAAACCGCGGAATTGTTTGAAGAAATAACCAAGCTTAATGAGGAGCTTGAAAAAACATATGCCGAATGGGACGCCGCAAATTCCGAACTTGAAGGATTATAGTTTTTAAGTCCGCATTAAACATATTACAATTATTTTATCGGACGGAGAATTTTATGAATCACAGAAAAATTGCCGAACTTGCGCACGTTTCAACTTCCACAGTTTCCAAAGCTCTTTCGGGAAGTCGTGAAATCAGCGACGACGTTGCGGCGCAAATACGCAAAATTGCGCTTGATATTGGATATTTTGCGGAAAAAAATAAACGTAAAGCCGTTAATAAGTGCAGAAAGCAAGCTGTTATTGCGGTTGTTTGCCCCGAAATTGTAAGCATACATTATTCGCAAATCGTAACTTTGCTGAAAAGTTTTATTGAAGAACGTGACGGAAGAATTGCGGTTTATATTTACGATTTTGATATAAACAAATTAAGCGATATTGTTGAATATTTGTATATGAACAATCGTACCGACGGAATAATTGTGATGTCGTCCGAAGTTTTGCCGAAAATTTCCTCGTTGCCTACGGTATATTTCGGGATTTCCGACAGCGGTTGTCTTTATGACACTGTCGGCGTAAACAACCAAAAAGTTATGGATGATATTATAGATTATCTTGCAAGGCTCGGTCACAAAGAAATAGGATTTATCGGTGAAACCAATACTTTTTCAAAACAGCAATTTTTTGAAAATTCTATGGAAAAAGCTTGCTTATCCGCTTGCTCCGACTATATATATAATATTGAAAAGCGGTTTGAGGGTATTGGCACGGACGCGGCGCGAAAAATTATAGCAAGCGGAAAACGTCCCACCGCTTTTGTTGCCGCATATGATGAAATTGCAATTTCGTTGATACACGATTTGGAAAAATGCGGAATAAATGTTCCGAAAGATATTTCGGTTGTCGGAATGAACGATATTCCTCTTGCGCCTTATATACAAGCTTCGCTTACCACGGTGAAGTTTTTTTACGACGAACAAGCTTCGCTTGCGGTGGATATTCTTTACGATAAAATATTCGGAGAAAACAACAGTGTGCAACAGCTTGTTGTAAATCATGAGCTTGTTGTGCGAGAATCCACTGCTCAGCCGAAATAAACAAAAAGTTCGCACGGCGTGTTGCCGTGCGAACTTTTATTCTTTTTATATTTCAGCCTTTAATTTCTTCCATATAATCAACAACGTCTTTAACGGTTGCAAAGTTTTTGGCTGTTTCTTCGTCAATTTCAATGCCGAATTTTTCTTCGCAAGCAAGCACAAGTTCCGAAAGTTCGATGGAATTCATATTGAGATCGTTTTTCAGATCCGACTCCGGTTTGATAAGGTCGGGTTTAATTTGCATTTCTTCAACAAGTATTTCTTTCAGCGTTTCAAACATGATAATTTTCTCCGTTTCGAATTTATTTTATTAAATATCTTTTTATTTTTCGAGATGTTGTTTTTTCAAATTCGTTTTGACGCAATTCAATATTTCTGATTTGCTTAAAGCTTGGAAGTTTTTTGTTCATAGCGTTTATGCTTGCTTTTATGCTATCGCCTATAACGTTAATATCGGTGCCTTTTTCGAATTTATCGAATGCGGGATAAATGATTGCCGTCAGAACTACGCTTTCGCCGTCTCGTCTTCCGACAACAACGGATTCGGCAATGGTTTGAATTGAAGAAAGATATTCTTCAATTTCTTCCGGGAAAACGTTTTTGCCGTTTTCAAGAACGATTACGGTTTTCTTTCTTCCGGTTATATAAATATAACCGTCGTTATCCATATATCCGATATCTCCCGTTTTGAAGTAACCGTTCTCATCGAACGCTTCAGCGGTTGCCTGCTGATTTTCATAATATCCAAGCATTACGTTTTCGCCCTTAACAAGAATTTCGCCTTCCGTATAACCTTTTGAATTTTTTTCGGTACCGTCTATTTTTGCGGAGCACGACGGAACCGTCGGACCGACGGAGCCTCGTTTGGGGTTCTTAAACGGATTTACGGAAATAAGCGGCGAACATTCGGTTATGCCGTAGCCTTCATAAATATTTACGCCGAATTTTTTAAATGCGTCCGCATATTCGGGATTCAACGCCGCTCCGCCGCAAACGATTTTGTTAAGTCTGCCGCCGAACGCTTGAAGAACTGTTCCGAATATTTTTTCTCTTTTGTCTATTCCGACTTTTAATAAAGCGGAAGAAGCGAACATACCCAATTTTAATTTATTAAGCTGACCGGTTTTTTTTGCCTCGTCCATTATTTTTTTATACATTGTATTTACAAAAAGCGGAACAAGAATAAGTCCGGTGGGGCGGAAAAGCTTGAAATTTCTCAGCACATATTTCAAACTGTCGTTGATACAGACGGTAAGACCGAGCGAAAGTGCGGTAATCATAATTGCAAGTTCGTATGTATGGTGCAACGGCAACACGGAAACAATAACGTCTTCGGAATTAAAATCTACCGTTGCGCCTGCGGAATTAACGCAGGCAATTACGTTTTTTTCCGAAAGCATTACGCATTTGCTTGTGCCGGTTGTGCCCGATGTAAAAAGCATTTCCCGCATTTCATCGGAGGATTCGCATTCGGTTGGCGCGTAACCGTCTTTAATTTTATTTTCGCCTACGGAAAGCAAATCGGAAAACAAAATTACATTTTTGCTTGCAAGAATTTCTTCATCGTCGCAAGCGATTGGGAAATAAAGCATATCGCCGGTATCGGAAAGAATTTTTTCTTTGAATTTCGGACAAAAACTCTTTGTAAATACAATTGCGTCCGCTTTGCTTATTGAAAGAAACTTAAACAATTCGTTAATATCAAGTTCTTTGTCAAGCGGAACCGCAACACTGCCGATGCAAAGCGTTGCAATATATGTTGTTACCCATTCCGTGCAACTTTCGCCGACAATTGCAATACGTTTTCCTTTCAGTCCCATTTCTTCGAAAG
>CAZJCI010000155.1:0-5425 GCA_964544455.1 uncultured Oscillospiraceae bacterium | reverse complement strand
TGAGTTTCAACAACAATCGCGTCAAGGTCGCTCATATTCAAAACTTCTTCAACGTTTTTTTGCGGTAAATCCTTTAAAGCTTTTTTCTGATGTTCGTAATAGTCGTTTTGCGCCGCAAATCCCGATTCCGCATATGCAACAAATTCAAATTCGTCTTTCTGTCTTAAAAGCGAATTAAGCGTTTCGCTTCCGTGGTCGTGTTCAATTCCTATTTGCGCCACTCTTATTCTTTTACCCATTGTTATTACTCCTTTAAAATAATTATTTTATCAAATCCCAATCAAATTGACAGCCAATAGGGAAATTCTTATCGTTAATAAGTCTTTGGAATACTTCATAGCAATTTTCCGGCGAATTGTGTTCGTTCACAAACTGCTTATAATTAAGTCTTCCGCCCGAAATAAGACTTAAAACTGTTTTCGCTTCATCATATTGAGTTCTGTATCCATGAGAAGATTCAAATTCGGGAGTTGCAAGAATGTGTGCGCCAAACATCTGAACCCCTCTTCCGTGCACTTTTCTGTAATAATCAATCGTAAAGTTCTTATCTCTTGTACACCCCAAAAGCGCAACTCTTCCACGCTTTGCCATACAGTCCAAAGTCGTGTCAAGTGCTTGACCTACGCCCGTAACCTCTATTGCCGTTTCAACGCCTTTACCTTCGGTTAAATTTTTAACTTTTTCGGCAAAATCCGCTTCAAACGGATCAAAAGCATAATCCGCACCAAGTTTAAGCGCAAATTCCCGTCTTTCCTTCACCGGGTCGGCGGCAATAATCGGATAAGCTCCAAAAGCTCTCAGCTGATGTACCGCAAAACATCCAAGAATTCCCAATCCCATAACAAGTGCCGATTCGCCCGCCTCAAGTCCGGTTTTTCTTATCGCCGCAAGCGGGAAAATCGAAATAAAAGCAGTTGCAGCCTCGGAATACGAAACGTTATCGGGAATTTTCAAAACCCTATCTTCACGGTTCACGTTTATCGAAGTGTGCAACCCCCAAATCGGAATAACCCTGTCACCAACGCTGAATTTTGTAACATTTTTTCCAACGGCAATAACTTTTCCCGCCGAACAATAACCGCAAATTCTCGGGAAATGCGGAACGTTGTCGGATTCGTCTCGAGGCGCAATTCCAACGTTCAAATCACCGGAAATATTGGCTTTTTCCGTTCCCGCGCTGATAGTGGAATAAACCGTTTCAATATAAACCTCGTTTTCTTTCGGAACATCGGGAATTTCCTGCTCCAAAAGTTCCGCCTTACCAATCTCGGTAAATACAATCGTCTTTCTTTTCATAAATATTCAATCTCCTTTTAACCGTTTCAAGCCGTATGCAAAAAAACGGAAAACACAATAAATTCAGATAAACTCCAATAAATCTATCTTAATTTATTATAACCTATTGACAAATTCAACGCAAGACATTATACTATTCTAAAAGGTCACAATTCTGCATTTTAAGGAGCAAAAATGAACAAAACTCTTTCGTGTCAAACACGAAGTTTATCAAAATGTTTTCTTTACAAAGTCAGCAAAAACGTGCCGTTTTCGGCAGGTTCTTCGCTTGGTTTTCCAAATCCGTGCTTCGGATATATCACAAATAGCGGAGGCGTTTTTGTTGCGGAAAACAACACCATCGAACTTTTTCCGGGCGACCTCGTTTTCATTCCCAAAGGGCAGATTTACACATCGCATTGGTTTCCCAACCCAACTCTCGAATTCTATTCTCTTAACTTTGAATTTACCTCCGAAACCTCAACTCGCTATATGTATGAATTTTCAAAAATACACATTCCGCAATTGCTTCACATTTTCCAAAGAATGTATGAAAATATTTCAAACAACACAGCAAATTATCAGTTTCTTTCGGATTTCTACGCAATTCTTGCGGAAGCGGAAAAACATTTCAAAAAAGCCAAACTTCCGACATACGGCGATATTGCCGCCGCATTGGATTATATCGAAACAAACAGTAACGACGAAATCAAAGTTCCTTTTCTTGCAAAACTGTGCTGTATGAGCGAATCAAAGTTTTACGCCCGCTTTAAAGAATCCGTAGGCTATACTCCTACCGATTACAAAAATCTTATCAAAGTACGCAAAGCCGAAGTTCTAATCAGCAACGGCCAATTAACGCTCGAAGATATTTGCTCGCAATGCGGCTTTTCTTCTCCGTCTTATCTCCGAAGAATATACCGAAAATTCACCGGAAAAACGCCCACGGAAACTCGGAAAAATGCAAATATTATATAGCTTTCACCTCGATGTTAACAATATTATCGTAGATTTAACAGTCAAAAAGTTGTAAAATGTTATAATAGACCGATAATACAATAATGGAGGAAACATAAAATGATAGTCACCGTTGTAAGCGTACACGTAATTCCCGGCAAAGCGGAAGAATTTATAGAATTAACAAAAAACAATCACGATAACGCCGTAAAAGAAGTAGGAAATTTGCGATTCGACGTTTTAAGATCCCGCGAAGATCCAAACTTTTTCACTCTCTATGAAGCCTACGCCACCGAAGAAGCCGCCAAAGCTCACAAAGAAACCGCTCACTATAAAAAGTGGCGAGATTCCGTCGCTCCCCTTATGGCTGTACCTCGCGTCGGAATACCAAGCGACGCCTTGTTTCCCGAAGATTTTACCTAACACCGTTCCACAATCCTAAACTATATATTTTTCGGAGTTTTTATGAATACGATTTATCTAAAAGGCGGTATGGTATACAATACCGAAAACCAAATTTTCGAAAAGAAAAACATTCTTATTCAAAACGGCAAAATCGTTGCCGTCGATATAAACGGAAGCGGCGAAAATTCCTGCCAAGAAGTTTTGGACGTAAGCGGGAAATTCGTAACGCCCTCATACATCGATATTCACACACACGGAGCACTTAAGCTCCGATTTCAGCGGCAAACAAAAGAAGAATACAAAAAAATATTCAAACATTACGCCAACACCGGCACCGCCACCGTGTTTCCAACATTAACCACGGACGAATACGACGCCATGTTGGACGCCACAAAAACTCTTTGCGAACTTGCCGCCCAAAATAATACCGTAAACATAGATTGCATTCACTACGAAGGTCCTTTCCTTTCGCACGCAAAAAAAGGAGCTCATAATCCGTCCTATCTAAAAAACCCCGATATAAATTTCGTAAAACAAGCCCTAAAAATATTGGGCAACATAAAGCTGAGAATCACCGTCGCCCCCGAACTCGAAGGCGCGTTCGATTTCATAAAAGAGTGCAAAGAACTCGGAGTTATGACGGCAATAGGTCACACCAACGCCGATTTTCAAACCGCAAAAACCGCTCTTAACCTCGGCGCAAATTCTTTCATACATACCTTCAACGCAATGTCGCCGTTCGGTCACCGAGAACTCGGAGTCACCGGAGCCGCACTTTATTGCGAAGAAGGCTATCCCGAACTCATATGCGACGGTTTTCACGTCGATAAGTCGGCAGTTGCAATTCTCTATAAACTCAAAGGCAACAAAATGGTGCTTATTTCCGATTCAATCCAAGCGGCAGGGCTTCCCGAAAACGAAAATTTCACTTTTGAAAGTGCCGGCTTAACGGTTATGTTCAAAGACGGTCAAGCAAAATTGGCGGACGGCACCATTGCAGGCTCCACACTTAATATGCACAAAGCCGTAACCAACCTGTGCTCGTTTGCAAAAATTCCGTTTGAAAAGGCTTTGCTCAACGCCACAAAAATTCCGGCGGTTTTGTGCGGCATATACGAAAAAACCGGTTCTTTGGATATCGGAAAGCGTGCCGATATAAACATTGTTTCCGCCGATATGAAGCTTGAAAACGTTTTTGTTTCCGGAAAAAGTATGTTCGGATAATCGGCATAAAACTTGTATTAAAAGGGAAAAATTTCAAAGTAACAAAATTTTAAGGAGTGACGTCCTATTTCGGAAACAAGAAAATCGCTTAAAAAGCATGCTCGCAACATTGTTTTTTCAAATTATCGAATTATGCTTTTTTCAACAATGTTTTTTGTTGCGCTAACGTTCGGATTCGTATTGCTTTTTTCAACATATACTTCTTTTCTAACGGACGGCTATCCGCAAAACGTAATCACGCTTGCATTTTTCACAACCGACCTTATTTCAACAATCGCCGCTTTTCCTTTTTTCGTCGGATACGTATATCTTTGCTCAAACGTTGCCAACGGCAACAAAACGGAGCTTTCCGAAATTTTCAAATACTATTCTTCAAAATTCGAAATTATGCAAGCATATAAGTTTTTAATAAAACTAATACCGCAAATTTTATTAAAAATAATACTCCCCCTCGCATTAATAGCTTTTTCGGATACCTATATTCCCCAAATCTGCAATATTCTTGCAATTAACGGATTATATACTTTCTCCACGTTTATATATTACTTTTCGTTTCCGCTCAACATTGCCCTTCTCATTCTTGCTTTCCGATTGTCCGGCAATATAATTGTCAAACTCATTTGTTTTTGCTCAAACACCCAAAGCATAAAATATTCAAAAACAGGCTTTTTCATACTCCGACTTTCCCTAATCCCGCTTTACGTTTTCTCGTTTCTCACTTTCGGATCGCTGTTCATAGCATATACAATCCCTTTCACCGTTGTTCTTTATTCAATTTTTCTTTTTAATAATATCACCACCACAGAAAAAACTCTCGAATTCAAAGCCGAAAACGCAAACAATTTCAATTCGGATATAATATAAGTTCATCGCATAACAACAAACCGTTTCACCAAATACAATTGAAAGGACGATAAAAATGTCAGAAAAATTTTTCATCACAACTGCAATTCCCTACACTTCTCGCAAACCGCACATAGGAAACACCTACGAAATCATTATGTGCGACGCAATTGCAAGATATCAACGCCTCCTCGGAAAGGACGTTTTTTTCCTCACCGGCACCGATGAACACGGCTTAAAAATAGAAGAAGCCGCACGAGAATCAGGCATTTCTCCTCAAGAATATGTCGATAACATAACAAATCAGTTAAAAAGCATTTGGAAGCTAATGGACATAAGCTATGATAAATTCATAAGAACCACCGACGATTATCACGTAAAAGCCGTTCAAAAAATTTTCAACAAGCTTTACGAACAGGGCGATATTTATAAAGGCGAATACGAAGGTTGGTATTGCACCCCGTGCGAAAGCTTTTGGACCGAAACTCAAGCTCTTTCCCAAAACGGCGAACACATATGCCCCGATTGCGGAAGACCGGTTCAAAAATCAAAAGAGGAAGCCTATTTCCTAAAACTTTCCAAATATCAGGCAAAACTCGAAAAATATATCGACGAGCACCCCGAATTCATCGAACCCGAAGCGCGCAAAAAAGAAATGGTAAACAACTTCATAAAACCGGGAGTTCAAGACCTCTGCATTTCCCGCTCCACATTCACTTGG
>CAZJCI010000154.1:3740-5489 GCA_964544455.1 uncultured Oscillospiraceae bacterium | reverse complement strand
AAATTTCGTTATAAAGATATTTAACGTTATATCCGTAACCTTGCTGACCGAAACCGCCAAAGCAGTTCAAATCCTGTCGAATCAACGAAGCGGTAACGCTCATTCTTTCGGCCAAATCTTTTGAAGAAATACGCATAATGTTGTTACGAATCAGCTCGCGCAAGTATCTGAAATATCTTGGAAGTCTTCTTATAACAGCCGATGAAATTTGTTTTTCGCTTTTAGAATCTTTATTCATATATTCGCCTTTCATTAAAAAGTAAGAAATATATTAGTACGTTTTATTGTTTATCACAATCTTTTGTCGCATATGCATTCAGCGCAAGATTGTAAAACATATTTTGTTCGAACACTGATTGAACACTGATATATTCGTAATATCCTTGAGCTCCTGTCATAACGCCGTTGTCTCCGCACAGATTTTTAGGAAGAAGATAAAGCGAAACACCGTTTTCGTTACACAAAGTTTCCAATGCGGAACGCAAATGAGAATTCGCGGCAACCCCACCGGCAATTACCAGCTTTTTCGATTTAAAGTCTTCGCTTGAAAACAGGATTTTAATTCGTGAAGTTATTGCTCTAACAACAGCTTTTGTAAATGAAGCGGCAAAGTCGTCGGCATTTATCGTTTCACCTTTTTGAGCCGCTGTGTGAAGTATGTTGACAGCACTTGTTTTTAAACCTGAAAAAGAAAAATCCAAAGGAGAATCTTTTACGTGTGCGTCGGAAAACGTAAAGGCGTTAGGGTTACCGTTATTTGCCGCGGCATCCATTTTTGCACCGCCGGGGTATTGGTAACCCAGAAGTCTTGCAACCTTATCGAAACACTCTCCCGCGGCATCGTCGCGTGTCGAGCCGAGTACTTTGAAATTTGTGTATGAATCTACGGCGATTAACGATGTATGACCGCCGGAGGCAACCAGTGCCGCAAACGGGGGTTCTAATTTTTCGGTCCCGTTTTCTCCGTTATAAACTGTATATGTTGCCGCTATATGAGCTTTTATGTGATGCACGGGGATAAGCGGTTTGCGGTATGTATATGCGAGGCTTTTGGCAAAGTTCACTCCGACAAGAAGCGCGCCGATAAGCCCGGGGCAATTTGTAACGGCAATTGCGTCTATATCGTCCATTGTTAAATCTGCTTGTTGCAAGGCTTGCAGGCATACTCCGTAGATTGCTTCCGAATGAGCCCGTGATGCAATTTCCGGAACTACGCCTCCATAAAGAGCGTGAGTTTCTATTTGCGAAGCAACTATGTTGGAAAGCGTTTTTCTGCCGTCTTCAACAACGGCGGCGCAAGTTTCGTCGCATGACGATTCTATTGAAAGTATTTTCATTTCAGTTCCTTTTGCTTAGTTATTTGTAGAATTTATAGATTTGATTTCGAAATTGTATATGATTCCGTCTTCAGTTGGTTTTTTGTAATAATTCTTTCGTTCGCCGACTTTTTTAAAACCGAATTTTTCATATAATCTTATTGCGGGAACGTTGCTTTTTCTGACTTCTAAAGTCAATATATCTATATCGTTCATTAAAGAATGATTATACAGCGAATTAAGAAGCTTTGAGGCGATACCGCAATTTCGAAATTGCGGCAACACTCCGATATTATTTATCGCGCCGATTTCGAAAGAAACGTACATTCCGCAATAACCGACGGCTTTTTTGGATATATCGTCGATTGCGGCAAAATATACGGCGTAACCGCACGTGAGTAAATCTTCCAAAGCTTTTTTTGACCACGGTTCG
>CAZJCI010000154.1:0-3730 GCA_964544455.1 uncultured Oscillospiraceae bacterium | reverse complement strand
CGATTTCCGAAACATCATTTATGTGAGATTGTTTAAGTCGTTCGATTTCTATGCTCATTGTTTGAAAAGTTCTTTTATTATCAGGTTGATTCCTTTTTCGATTTCTGAAAGGCATTTTTCATAAATTTCAAGATTTTGTCCGTAAGGGTCGGGAATATCTTTCGGAAAAGCGAATACTTTTTTGCTGTAAGCAGGAAACGCGGAAATAATCGCTGTTGCATGACGCGCTGTTATACCTATTATAAAATCAGCGATATTTACGTCGTTTTGACAAAATGTTTGTGAAATATGTTCGAAATTATTTATGCCGTAGTTTTTTAAGGCTGATCGGGCATTTTGCGAAATTTTACTTCCGTCGGCGCACAGACCTCTTGAAAATGCCGTTGCGCTTATTTTTAATTCAGATGCTTTTTGATTGAATACCGCTTCCGCCATTGGGCTTCGGCAGGTGTTACCTGTGCAAACAAATAATATTTTTTTCATAAATGTCCTTGTTTATTAATATCCCAATTTACCGCCAAGGCTGTCGTCGGAAATTATCCAATCGGCAACATTGTATATTGTATAGGAATCTTTTGTGTTACGAACAATTACTTTTTCTATTCCTGCGTTGATAACAAGTCTTTTGCACATTTGGCAAGAACAAGTATCCGGAACAAGTTCGCCGTTTTTTCCGTCTATACATGCCAAATATATGACGGCTCCGAGCATTTGTTCTCGCGAAGCGGCAATAATTGCATTGGCTTCGGCATGAACGCTTCTGCAAAGTTCATAACGTTCGCCGCGGGGAATTTTCATATCTTCTCTTAAACAAGTACCTATATCGGTGCAATTTTTACGTCCTCGGGGCGCGCCGTTATAGCCTGTTGAAACGATAATATCGTTTTTTACTATTATTGCGCCGTATTTTTTTCTTATGCAAGTTGCTCTGGACGCAACGGTACATGCTATGTCAAGATAATAATTTTCTTTACTTATTCGAGGATATGTTTGGCTCATTACGAATCCTTTCAGATTAAATTGATTATTTAATTTAATGTTTTTACAAATTCACGTAAGTAATTTTTAAATGTTTCTCCGTATTCGGGATTGTTGACAGCACATTCTATGTTGGCTTGCAGATAGTTGAGCTTGTTTCCGACATCGTAACGGGTGCCTTCAAACTCAACGGCATACATACCGCTTTCTCGGGAAAGCACCGCCATTGCGTCGGTTAATTGCAGTTCGCCGCCGTATCCCTTAGGAATCCTGTTTAATATATTGAAAATTTGCGGTTCGAGTATTACTCTGCCGAGTATTGCAAACGTTGAAAAAATTTGGTTTGGTTTGGGTTTTTCAATCATATCGGTTACGAAATAAATATTATCGCGTTGCTTTTTTACATTTAGCGAACAATATTTTCCGATAATCTCTTTGGAAACGTTTTTTACTCCGGCAACGGATTTTCCGTATTCGTAATAAACGTCGCAAAGTTGTTTTGTAACCGGAGTTTTTGAAACAATTACATCGTCGCCGTAAAGAACGGCAAACGGTTCGTTCCCGACAAAACTTTGCGCAATTTGAACCGCTTGTCCCAATCCGCCGGTTTTGTGCTGATAAAGATAATGAATATTGGCTATATTGCTTAGTTCTTTTATTTCGCTATATAATTGTTCTTTACCCGTTTCAAGTAATTTTGCTTCATATTCGATTGAAGTGGTAAAGTGACGTTGGATTGCCTCTTTTCCCAAGGAGGTAATTATTAATATATCCGAAATGCCGGAATTTGCCGCTTCTTCCACAAGATATTGCATTGCCGGCTTTGCGTCTATGGGCAACATTTCTTTCGGAACGGATTTTGATATGGGAAGCATTCTTGTTCCGAGACCTGCGGCAGGAATGACGGCTTTTGTGATTTTCATATTACGGTGACCTTTCGAAATTCTGTTATTTGCCTTATGCGGCAGTATTTTGGGGGATATTGGTTTGCGGTAACTGTTGCACGGGCATAGCGTCGTTGTTTTGCGATTCTGCTGTTTCGTCGACGGTTTCGGTATATGTGAAATATGATTTGGTTCTGTCGATTCTCAGCGATTCTTTTGCCAAACAAATATTTTTCAGCTTGCTTGTGACGAGCTTTGATTCGCCGTCCGAATAAAGATATAGACTTTTTGAGGTTTCGTTTTCACCGCTTTGAATTGTTTTTACATAAAAAATTTGCGATAAATCGGGATTATAAACGACCGATTCTTCGGGGAGAATATTTTCGCAAAGATTAACGGTTTTTCCTTTTTTGTCGATAAACTTTGCTTTCCCATCGGAAACAAACAAAAGTTTTTCGCTTTTGTTACTGTATTTTACTATATCGGGATCGACGGCAATTTTATTCAGTTCTGTGTTTTTCTTTCCGTATTCGGTTGTAAACATATTTCCGTCTTTGTCGGTATAATAAACAAGTTTGCCGTCGGGGGTTATATCGATAAGCGTTTTGCTTGAAAAGTTCATAATTTCGCATATATCGTTATTTTTTTGATCAAGGCTACCCGTATATAATTTTTCGGCGGATACGAAAGCCGTTTTACCGTTTTCGGAAACTCGAAGGTCGGATATTTTGTTGTTTCCGAAAACCGGTTCTTGTACTCCTCCGTTTTCTATTCGGTAAACACATTCGTTTTCTTTATCGTAAAAATAGTAGGGGAGAAGATTTGTTCCGTAAACGTTGGAAATTTGGGGAATTTCTTTGAATGTGCAAAAATTATAGCATACATTTTCGTTATACGAATAGCTGAAATCGGATCCGTAGACGTAGTTTGATATGGTATAATCTTTTTCTCCGCAGGTATAGAACAAGATTCTGTCGGTATATTCAAGCGAAAACGAGCGTCTGTCTTGAGAAAAAGTTATCTTTTTTAAAGAAGTGTTGTCGTTAAAAATCGGAATTTCAACTCTTTCGGTTGTGCTTTTTTCCACGACTATATCGGAAGAATCAACGCTGTTGCTTTTTGCGTATATCATATATTCGCCCTTATTATCTATTGAGAGCGGGTGAGCGTTTTTTATGCCGGGATTTGAAAGTTCTTGCGTTACCGCATTATATTTCATAATTTTTGACGCACCGTTATCGTTGACGCTGATAAGGGCGTATCTTCCGCTTGTGGAAACGGATATTTCACGAACTTCGTTTGCTATATCGATTGTTTCTTCGCCGTTTACGGACAATGATAATTTATAAAGCTTTTCTTCGGTGTTGGTCGGACTTAGAATATACAGATATTTGTTATTACCGCCGGCAATTATTTCGGGGACGGAATCGTTGCATTCGGCTATTTTTTTAATTTCTTTTCCGTATTTTGAAATAAACAATATGTAATTGGATTCTTTTGTTCCGAATTTTCCGGAATATGTTAAATAAACTCGCTTTCCGTCAGTGCTTGAAAGATAGCTTGAGACTGTTCCCGTTCCTATATCGCAACCTTTGTTGTTGGGAAAATAGCAATGCAAAACATTATCGTCAGTCAAATAGAACAACGGTTGGTTTTTATATTCGTCGATTTTAAAAAGCAGGGCGTCTTTATCATGAAAAAACACCGACATACCGATTAAAAAAACAATTGAAAACAGAACCACGCTTATTGCGATTTTCATAAAGCGGTTGTTTCGTAATTTTTGGCTTTTTTCGCTTGCGGCGAGAATATTTGTTTCTTGTTTTTTCGATTTCGAGGTGTGGGGGTGAGAGAGTGCAGTTGATTTG
>CAZJCI010000153.1:0-5557 GCA_964544455.1 uncultured Oscillospiraceae bacterium | reverse complement strand
AAATTCTTTTGTTACAAGGTCCACATGTTTTTCCTTTGATTCGCATAAGATTGTGTAATGTTATGCTAACATATATAATATTAAAAGTCAATAATAAAAAGAAAAAATCCCGAAAAAAACTCGGGATTTTAAAAGAACTTTATTAATTTTCCGCTGAATTTGCCGCGTCATCCGATTGTGAAGCGTCGTTGTCATCGCTATCGGGTTGTTCCGTCAATGTTGCGTCTTCGTTTTCTAGCGATTCTTCTGATTCGGGAGCGTCTTTTGTAATTTTGCTTTCGTCGATTGTCTGAATGGGAGAATAATCTTCAATAGTGTTTCCGGAAATATTCAAAGCGGAAATCTTATCGTTGTTAAGAACGGAAAGAGCCGAAATATCGGAAATTTTGTTATTACTTAAATCTACATTTTCAAGTTCCGTAAGTTTTTCAAGATTCGGAAGAATTTCAACCGATGTGTTTGTAACCGAAAGCGACTTAAGTGCGGCAAGATTTTCAATCGCGGAAATATCGGAAATTTCTTCGCCGGAAACGCTGAATGATTCAAGTTTCGAAAGTGCTTTTATTGCAGAAATATCAGATGTTTTTGTACCGTTTATTCCCAAAGATGTAAGATTTACAAGCTTATCGACAGAATCAAAATTCTTAACCGTACAACCTGAAAGCGAAAGCGTTTCAAGGTTTACGCTTGCCGTGCTTAAATCATATGAAAAATCTTCGCTTCCGTTATTGCTTATAACAAGTTGTTTTAACCCGGTAAAAGCAATCAAATCTTCCGCAAGATTTATATCGGAAAGCGTGACTGTTGTATAATAATCGTTAAGAGTTTCATAATCCGCATTTGTCAAGCCGTCATCGTCGTTCGAAAGTTCGTCGTATTTTTCATTGTATCCGGCAAAATAAAGTGTAATTTGGTCAATGTAATTCATAGTATCGGAATTCAAAGTTACCGTTCCGTCTGCGTTATATACAAGATTCGACCAATCTATTGTATCAATATAAAGTTCCGCGCCTTCGATTGTGGAAATATCTTCGTTTGTGATTTTTCCTATAGGCTTATTCAGCTTTTCTCCTATGCCTTCCGCAAGATCAAGGTTGTGAATAATGCTGTGATTGTTGTCATAGTAGCTTTTAACTGTGAAAACAGTTCCGACAGCCAAAAGAACTATAAGTACCCACATAAAAATAAATGAACCTTTCTTGTCTTTTTTTGAATAATTTTTTGCCATAATGTCCTCCAAAATATTATAATTTTACGATTTTATACAAAAACCGTATAACATCTCTATTATATCACTGTTTTTTTAAAATTACAAGAGTTTTTTTGAATTTTTTTAAAAATTGCGTTTAAAATTTAAATATTAATCCCAATACGGCGTATATCCCAAATAAACTTTTTCCGTTCCCAAAAATTTTAACGGTGTATCATCGGAAATACTGTTCATATCGAGCGAAAGAAATTCCAAAACGTCAGGATTAAGTTCGGAAAAAGGCGAAACGTCTTGAATATAGTTGTAGTCAAGATAAATTGTTTTTAGTTTGGGCAACTTTGTTAATGGGGTAACATCGGAAATGCCGTTGTAAATGAAATTAACATAAGATAAGTTCTTAAGTTGTTCTACGGACGAAATATCGCTTAAAGCCGAATATGTGCAAGTAAGTTCCTTAAGCTTCGGAAGTTTTGCAAGCGACGAAAATTCGGAAACGGAGTTGCCCGATAAAGATAAAGTTTCAAGTTCCGTCAATCCTTCAAGCGGCGAAAGATCGGAAATATATTCAATATCGTCGTTGTCGTCAAGATTGCGTATGTTTAAACCAACGCTTAATTCTTTAAGATTTTTAAAATTCTTTATCAAATCAAGGTTGCTGACGATGTAATTATAAACGCTGATGGATTCAAGGTTGCTCAGTTCCGTTATATATTGCAACGGATTGAATTTTATAATCATATATTCGCTGTTAAAGCTTATTTCTTTAAGGTTCTTTAAAAGCTTTAAATCTTTATATCCGTCAAATGAATCAAATTTTTCATTATAACAGTAATCAGCAGGATTTTCAAGATTTTCACGCTCTTCTTTCGGAGCATTATAATATGATTCAGAAGCATCTTTATAACCGTTGCGCATAACGGTTACGGACCAAACGTTTTTATATTCGTCTGTGCCGCTTGCTCTTTCGGCGTAATAATAAATGTCAACGCCGTATATTTCCGCAAGATTTTCGTAAGTTAAATCTTCTGCGTTTGTTTTCAATGTTTTTGCAATTAAATTTTTAAACGCACTGTTACCGAAATGCGGCTGTTCGTCTTTAAAAGAATCGTTTTGATTAATATTGTTGTTATCTATAATATTGTTACCGCTGTTAACGTCATCGCTTTTTTGGGTATCGTCGGAACACGAAGAAAGCAATAACAACGCCGTTGCTATTCCGATGCCGATAATTTTCTTATATAATTTCATTACGTTTTCCTTTCAATAATAAATACACAATATAATAAGTATAACATATGCATTTTTTAAATTCAAGAATTATAAATGAATTGTATATGATTTTTCGGTGAAAAGAAGCGTCGGAGTCCGAAAACTCCGACATAAAAAATCAAAATACAAAATGAATCGGAATGCCGTCCTCATATTGCGACGGATATTCGCCCTGAATCAGCGGAAGCATATAGTCAATGCATTTTTGAGTGACCGTTCTGTTTTCAACATCTATAAACGCTTTGGGCATTTTTTTAATTTTGTTTGCAATATTCTCAATATTCTCAACGGCAATTTCGCAAGCATATTCGTCAATATCGGCAACGCGTTGAAGAACTGCCATTTTTCCCGTTTCTCCAAGGACAGCGTGGCGAACTGCGGCTTCTCCGATTCGTATTGATTCTTCAATATCCGTTTTCGAAGCTATGTGTGAAGCGCATCTTTGAAGTATATTTAATTCTACGGAACGAACCTTACAACCGATTTCGGTACGAATAAGGTTTTCAAGATATTTTCCCGTTCCTGCAAGATATTTATGACCGAAAGTATCCGAAATTCCGTTCATTGCCGATTCGCCCACATAATTACCGACTTCGTTGCGTATTCCTTCGGAAACGGCAACAACAACAAAATCTGAATTTTCAAGTTTAGCGTTCACATCGGAAATAAAATCGGATTCGGAAAAAGGCGTTTCGGGAAGATATATAAGGTCGGGACCCATTCCGCAAAGATGGTTGGTAAGTGCACTTGATGCTGTAAGCCATCCTGCGTCTCTGCCCATGATTTCAACAATTGTAACTGCTTTTGTTTTATAAACGGAAACGTCTCGCATTATTTCTTGCATGGATACCGCAATATATTTAGCCGCAGAACCATATCCCGGAGTATGATCTGTTAGCATAAGATCGTTATCAATTGTTTTCGGAATACCGATAAAATTAGCTTGATGTATATCGGGATGAGCGTCGGCGTATGTTGCAAGCTTTAAAACCGTATCCATACTGTCGTTGCCGCCTATATAAAAGAAGTAACGAATGTCGTATTTTTCAAGAATCGAAAATATTTTTTCACAGGCTTCGTCGTCCATTCTTTGTCTGCAAGATCCTAAAGCGGCAGCAGGGGTGGAAGCCAAAAGGTCAAGATTTTTATCGCGCGCACCGTTAAAGTAATCTTTAATATCAATCAAATTTTCTTCAAGAAGTCCTTCGGTGCCGTTGCACATTCCGTAAATTTTTTCAATCGAACCGTTTGCAAAGCAACCTTTAATAACGCCTGCCAAAGTTGCGTTTATTGCGGATGTCGGTCCGCCCGATTGCCCAACTATTGCGTTGCCTTTTTCAAAAAATGCCATAATTTTTTCCATGCCTTTCACTGTTATTTTAAACTTTTATTTTAACATTTCAAAGTATTTGTCGATTGCCGCTTTGTAAATGTTTTTTGCTTTGTTGTAATTATCATTGCTTGTATTCGCAAAATTATCCATCATAACTCCGCTGTTTATTTCAAGCACTTTGTATTGATTATTTGCATAAATACAGTCCACGGAAGCAAACCGTCCGCCAAGCGCGGAAAGAGCTTTAAGAGCCAAGTTGCCAACCGTGTTAAACGTGTTTCCAGATTCAAGAACTTCCGGCAAAGACCCCTGACCAAGATTGTGTTTCCAGCCGATTTCAACTTTTTCGTTTTTTTGCGGAATATATGACAAATCCGAAATTATCGAAGAATCTGCGATTTTTCCGCTTTTGGCGCAAAGAGACGCCAAATTTTCAATACCGTTACCGATAACGAAAGGGCGAATTTTTTTGAATATAAGCCTTATTTCTCCATCGAGTATTATAACTCTGTATTCGTTTTCAATATTATAAAACGGACATAAACAAATCGCGTTTTCGTGAACAAAAAGCGAGTGAACGGCTTGTTCGAGTTCGTCGCCACTGCTGACTATGCTGATATTTGTGCCTCCCGTACCGAAATTCGGTTTGCACAATATTTTTACGTGCTTTTCCAAAAAATCAAGCATTCGCTTCCAATTTCCGTCAATTCCAAGATATTTTACATAATGCAAATCGTTGGGATTCATAAAATAGCTGTGTTCAACGTTCGGAATACCTGCGGCGGAAAGTATTTCGCTTGTGCAAGCCTTATCGTTGGCAATTTGAGTAAAAGAGGTGGCGTTTATCGGAAAATTATATCCGTATACAAACATAGATTTGTTGTCCTTATAAAAAGCTTTTACCCAATCGTAAGAAAAAGTTCGAAATTCAAATCCGTTTTCAAACGCAATTTCGCGCAAAATTTTAACAACAGTTCTTTCGTTATGCATAAATTCCTTATCCTTTAAATTGTTTAACGGCTTTTTCAATATCCGAAGCACCGAAAACCGCCGAACCCGCAACAAGAATATCAGCTCCCGCGTCCGTGCAAAGCTTATAATTGGAAGAATTTATTCCTCCGTCAACTTCTATATCGACATTAAGCGAATTTTCAATGCAATAAGCGCGTGCTTCTTTTATTTTTTCAATAGTTTGCGGTATTAATTTCTGCCCGCCGAAACCCGGCTCAACAGTCATAATCAACAGCATATCAACTTTATCCATAAAACTTTTCACAGTCGCAAACGGAGATCCGGGTTTTATTGAAATACCAACCCTTTTTCCGTTTTTTCGTATTAAGTCGATAATTTTCTCCGGTTCTTGCGTTGCTTCAATATGAAAAGTTATTATATCGGCGCCGGCTTTGCAAAATTCAGGTATGTATTTTTCAAGATTATAAATCATCAAGTGAACGTCGAATACCATGTTCGATATTGACCTGAGTGCGGAAATCACACAACCGCCGAAAGAAATATTCGGCACAAAATGACCGTCCATAACATCAATGTGGAGATATTCCGCTCCCGCATTTTCAACTTTTTTAACATCATTGCCCAGATTTGAAAAATCAGCGGCAAGAATTGAAGGAGAAAGCTTAATCATGTGTTTTTACCTCGCTGAACTCAATTTTTTTGTGTGACATAAGAAAGAAAATTACATAAAATATCAATAAGATAATTATACAACGACCGCATAAGGAATTTTA
>CAZJCI010000152.1:0-5607 GCA_964544455.1 uncultured Oscillospiraceae bacterium | reverse complement strand
TTCCGATTGACGGCAATATGTGATTGTGTATCACATTTCTGTACTTCACATAAGATGACGGCTTTAACCGTGTTTTTGCTTTTTCAAGCCAAATATTGCAGACTTGTCCGACCGTTTTTCCGTTCACCGAATGAATATCGACTGTTGATGTAACCTTGACGGCATTTAACTTCTCTTTAATTTTCGCATAGCTTTTTGCGTATAAATAGCCGTACTTCGTTTTGCCGCTTAAATCTTTTCCTTTTATGTAACGGGATTCCCAACGCCCGTCTTTTCTTTTGTAAATATTTTCGCCTCGTCTTGACATTAAAATGACCTCCTTGCACTGACGATTTATTTGACGGCGAATGACCGTCGGAAAGAGATGTATGCAACATATATTGTATCAGACGAATAAAAATTCTTTGTGTAAAATAACAATTTTCAATAAATTTTTGATTACATCTTGACACCACGGCGGCATTGTGCTATAATAAATATAGAATTTTATGTTTCGTATAGTTGTTTACTCTACGAAAATTAACGGTCTGTTTTGCGAAAAAACAGGCTGTTTTTTTGTTTTCACTAACTATTATAAAAAACGCCGAAAAAACAAAAAAAGGGAGCGAAAGCCCCCGAGAGAATTTGTAAACTTATAAGCGTATTAATAGTTTTCCGCATTCAGTTGGAAATAGCTTTGCGGATATGAACATACTGCGCAAATTTGCGGTGCCGACGTTCCCACGACAATGTGCCCGCATTTTCTGCATTCCCAAACCTTTACTTCGCTTCTTTCGAAAACTTTTGCTGTTTCGACATTTTGCAAAAGTTTGCGATAGCGTTCTTCGTGGTGTTTTTCTATTTCCGCAACTGCTCGGAATT
This sequence comes from uncultured Oscillospiraceae bacterium, assembly GCA_964544455.1. Taxonomy (GTDB): domain Bacteria; phylum Bacillota; class Clostridia; order Oscillospirales; family CAG-382; genus SIG622. Next base: position 4,746 of record CAZJCI010000152.1, on the reverse strand, counting down.
TTGCGGCAAGCTCCGTGAAACCTTCTTTTTCAGCCGTATCCGCAAAATTTTTATACATATCCGTCCATTCGTAATTTTCGCCTTGAGCGGCGTGCAGAAGATTTTCCGCAGTACCGCCTATGCCGTTAAGCTCTTTAAACCACATTTCGGCGTGTTCTTTTTCGTTATCCGCAGTTTTTTGGAACAGTGCCGCAATTTGTTCGAAACCGTCCGCTTTTGCTTTGGACGCAAAATATGTGTATTTGTTGCGTGCCTGCGATTCGCCGGAGAATGCTGCTTCAAGATTTTTTTCCGTTTCGGTTCCGGCGTATTTGTTTGTTGCGGCAAGTTCTTCCAAATTATTGCCGGTTGCCTTGCATTTTGGGCATATTGCTACAACTCCTTCCACAACTTCGAAAACTTCCGAACAAACTTTGCATTTGTATTTTATCATATTATCCGTCCCTTTCTGTGAGAAAAAGTAATATTCGGCTTTTTGTTATGTGCGCCGTACAGATATGTTACCGCAAAAATACATTTTTTATTCACAGCCCGGGAATTATTTGATTATACAAAAAAGTATCACAATTTTAACAAAGAGAAAGTATAATAAAAAAATGCAAAGATATATAATATGTAAGATATGTAAGTAAAAATTTGAAGGGGTGCTTTAGATGACGGAAAAAATAAATGAGCTTCTTGAAAAAAGAGATTTTCGCAGCCTTAAAGAGTTGCTTGTTGCCGAAAACGGTGCCGACATTGCAATGTGTTTGGAAGAAGCCGATGAAAAAAAAGCCTTGCTTTTGTTTAGACTGTTGCCAAAAGAGCTTGCGGCGGAAACGTTTACTTATATGCATTCCGACAGCCGAATTGCGCTTATAAATGCCTTTAATGACGGAGAATTGCGAGCGGTACTTTCGGAACTTTATGTTGACGACGCAGTTGATTTGATTGAAGAAATGCCCGCAAACGTAGTGACAAGAATTTTGGTAAATACCGACGAAGCAACAAGACGTGACATTAACAAAATATTGAGTTTTCCCGAAGACAGCGCGGGGAGCGTTATGACAACGGAATATGTGACAATACCCGAAAACATAAGTTGCGATGAAGCGTTGCAAACGTTACGTCGAGTGGGAATAGATAAAGAAACGATATATACTTGCTATGTGACGGACCAACGAAAGCTTATCGGCGTTGTGACGGTTAAAGATATGCTTATTTCTTCCGAAAACTCCGTTATCGGAGATATAATGGAGCGGAACATAATATCCGTTTCAGCGTATGAGGATAAAGAAACGGCGGCAAGAATGTTTGATAAATACGATTTTCTTGCGCTTCCGGTGGTGGATAACGAACAAAGAATTATCGGTATTATAACCGTTGACGACGCTTTGGACGTTATTCGTGATGAGGACAGCGAAGACTTTGAAGTTATGGCGGCAATGACGCCGACAGACAAGCCGTATCTTAAAATGGGCGTGTTTCAAATAGTTTTTAAAAGAGTTCCGTGGCTGTTGTTGCTTATGGTTTCCGCAACTTTTACGGGAACGATAATTTCTTCTTTTGAAGAGGCACTTGGCGCGCTTCCCGTTCTTACAGCATATATTCCGATGCTTATGGATACCGGCGGGAATGCCGGCGGACAAGCGTCCGCAACAATTGTGAGAGGGCTTGCATTGAACGAAATCAAGGGTTCGGATATATTTAAAATTATTTTTAAGGAAACAAGGGTTGCTATAATTTCCGGAATAATACTTTCGGTTGTGAATTTTGCAAAAATAATGCTGTTCGACAAACTGGTGCTGGGACACACAAGCATAACAGTTTCGGTGGCATTTGCCGTTTGCGTAACGCTTGCGTTAACCGTTATTATTGCAAAAATTGTCGGTTGCACATTGCCTATTGCGGCAAAAAAAATGGGGCTTGACCCGGCTGTGATGGCAAGTCCGTTTATTACGACAATTGTGGACGCGCTTGCGCTTTTGGCATATTTTAAGGTTTCGGTTATTTTTATCGGCGAATTGGGGTAATTTTTTATATCGGTTATTTTTATTTGACGTGTCGCATAAAACGATACGTCTTTTTTTGATGGAACAAACGGATAAATATTTTGCGAAAAATTGCGGTGTTTTTTGGATTGACAGCATAGTTCTTTTATGATAGAATATATGTATATAAAAATTATGAATTTTTGTTTGTACCACGTAAATTCGGTAATTTTGGATTGAAAGGAAAATATTATTATTATGAAATTACAAGTCACGGAAGCGGTTGAAAAAGAAAAAATTGTGGTTATAATACGAGGTGTGGAAAAAGAAAGGTTGATACCGCTTGCAAGCGCAATGTATGACGGCGGAATACGTTTGCTTGAAATTACATACGACGCAACCGGGAAAATTTCCGACAAAGAAACCGCCAACAGCATAAAAACACTTTCCGAAAAATTCGAGGGAAAAATGCTTATAGGTGCGGGAACGGTTCTTAATCCTTCGCAGGTTGAGCTTACTGAGGCGGTGGGAGGGAAATTTATTATTTCGCCCGATACCGACAAATCCGTAATCGAAAAAACAAAAAGCTTGGGGCTTGTTTCGATGCCGGGAGCTCTTACTCCGACCGAAATTGCAAACGCACACAAATTCGGAGCGGATTTTGTAAAGTTGTTTCCGATTTCATCGCTTGGAACGGATTATGTAAAAGCGGTGAAAGCACCGCTTTCTCACATAAAACTTTTGGCGGTGGGAGGCATTAATGAGAAAAACATTAACGATTATGCAAAAGCGGGCGTTTGCGGGTTTGGTATCGGTTCGAATATTGTGAACAAAGAATATATCGAAAAAGAGGAATACGGTAAAATAACCGCCCTTGCGAAGGAATATATTTCCGCATTAAAAAATTAGTTTTGGGGCTGATTTTATATTTTTGGAGGTTATATGAAAAATTATATAACGATTGACGGTGGTACGACTTCCACAAGAGTGAGTCTTGTTTCCGATAAAACCGTAAGACAAACCGTGAAGCCAAATGTCGGTGCGGGAAAAAACGATGGAAATTGTACGAATTACAAAAAAGCAATAAAAGAAGCGATTGATAAGCTTATTTCGGACAACGGACTTTCGGAAAAAGACATTATAAGAATACTTGCGTCCGGTATGATAACAAGCGAATACGGCTTATGCGCACTTGAGCATATCGGTGCGCCTGCGGGAATACAAGAATTGCACGACAGTATGTTTGAAACCGTTATTCCGGAAATTTCGGAAATACCGTTTGTGTTTGTGCGAGGAGTAAAAATTATATCCGACGAAATCGGTAAAACGGATATGATGCGTGGGGAAGAAACCGAGCTTATGGGACTTATGGATGAAAAAAAGGAAAAATGTTTGTACGTTCTGCCGGGTTCGCATTCAAAACTTATATTTACGGACGATGATGGAAAAATAGAACGTTTTTCCACGATGCTTACCGGAGAAATGATTTTTGCACTTTCCAACAGTACCATACTTAAAGACTCGGTGGATCTTTCCGTTTCCGAAACCGACTTGGAATATTTGCTTTACGGGGACAGATATTGTGCGGAAAACGGACTTAACGAAGCACTCTTTAAGGTACGAATCTTAAAAAATCTTTTTGGCGCGACGCCGATTCAATGTTACAGCTTTTTTTTGGGTGCCGTGCTTTGCGGAGAAATTTCGGCAATAAGAAAAAGCGGAGCTTATAAAGCTGTTATCGGCGGAAAAACTCAAATAAAATCGGCAATGGCAAAAATACTTAAAAAAACTTCAAATATGCAAATTGTCGAAGTTTCGGAAAAAAATGTTGACGAATGTACGGCGTTGGGAATAACGAAAATATTTGAATATAAAGTTTAATATGGCAAAATCAATAAAAAACGTAGCTGTTATTATTTACAAAAAAAGCAAATGTTTTCAAAATAAACAAGAAATTTGAATTAATTTTGTGTATAATGTTTGCATTGCCAAAAGCAAAATAATTATTAAAATTGTTAAGGAGTAAAAAATTATGGAAATGAATACGCTTTATAAAAATCTTACGCCGCCCGTGGGAAAGGTGGATTGTATTCTTGATACGGACACTTATAATGAAATAGACGATCAGTTTGCTCTTGCATATATGCTGAAAAGCACGGAAAAACTGAACGTTAAGGCTTTAACCGCCGCACCGTTCTTTAACTCCAATTCAAGCTCGCCAAGCGACGGTATGCATAAAAGCTATGATGAAATCATCAAAGTTTTAAAGCTGATGAAGCGTGAGGATATGATTCCGCACGTTTATAAGGGTTCCGAAAACTATTTAACCGACGAAAACACACCCGTAATATCCGAAGCGGCAAAAAAAATTGCGGAAATTGCCGATAATTATACAAGCGAAAAACCGCTTTATGTTGTGGCGATCGGCGCAATTACAAACGTTGCTTCCGCTTTGCTTGCGGCACCGCAAATTGCGGATAAAATTGTTGTTGTGTGGCTTGGCGGTAATGCGCTGAATTGGCATCACGATACTGCGGAATTCAATATGGTTCAAGATATAGCCGCGGCAAGAGTTATTTGGAAAAAAGCCGAATTTTTGGTTCAGCTTCCCTGTATGGATGTTGTTCGAGGTTTTACAATAACGGCTCCCGAATTGCGAGAGTATATGCTTGGTAAAAACGAGCTTTGCACGTATCTTGCAAAAAATACAATAGAATATATCGGTGCGGATATTAAATATTGGTCGAAGACCATATGGGATGTGACGGCTGTTGCA
>CAZJCI010000151.1:0-5611 GCA_964544455.1 uncultured Oscillospiraceae bacterium | reverse complement strand
TTCTACTACAGGAGGCTTTTTATTTCAATGTCCGTTTTTACGGGTTCAGTTCAATTTGCCGCACGCTTTTTATATTTCATTTAAAAGATTTTGTCTTTGGTTTTGAAAGTTCCTTTGCATAAACTTCCGTGTAACTGATTCCGTCACGTCCGTTTTCGCATTTAACAAGACTGATACGCTTAACCGCAATTTTATCGGTAAAACATACTTCCGGGATTTCCTCTCTGTCTATAACGGTATCACGTGAAACCGTAAGATGCGGTTTAAAATCGTTTTTGTCGCTCAAAACGCCTTTACGTCCAAGACTTCTGTAAAGAATTTTTTGCAATCTTACCAATTCCGGCGTTTTTTCTATTCCTACCCAATATACTTCGCCGCCGGAACGCTTAAAGTTGCCGTTATCCGAAAGAACTATCTGAAACTGCTCTTCTTCAATTGCGTCCATCGTATCCACAACAGCCCCGATTTGCGTGGTTTCACCAATATATACCAAAGTCAGATGAATATTATCCTGTTTTGTAAACGTGCCGCTTTCGCATATTTCGGTAAGACGTTCCATGTGATTATAGAGCTTAACTTTGTCCTCTTCTTCAAAATTTATAGTTATAAGTAGTTTCATAGATATTACCCCAATACATAACGCTAAAATTTTATTCGTTTTGCCGATAACGGAAAAATCCGTTTTTCCTCTCGACATATTATATTTTACCACAACTTTGTGTATATATCTTGCAAACAAACCGAATTTTTCCAAAACGAAAGTAAATATATTTCATACTTTAAATGACTAAAGATTTGCCAATCGCAAATATACGAACAACAATCACAATCAAACATTAACAAACATCGTTAAACATTTGAATCTATATAATTAATTTCTTTTGCCCTCAAAATAAAACGTTTAAGTTATCGCACCTCGACAATATAAAATCCATTTTGCACGGTCCAGCGGAAAAACTCCCCTATATTTGCAAGTCTTAACAAAACCGTCCGGACATTTTTCGTAATGTGAAAACTTTGAAATAACGGTCCCCTTTCCTCCCGTAAGCGAAGCAAGCCTCGAAGAATAATCCATACTTTCCGCAACAGGCAAAAACGCCTCCGTAACAACTTTTCCGTTTTTTATAACCGGTTCGTCAAAAATTCCACGCATTGTTATAATATCTCCCATAACTTTCCCGCAAAACTCTTCCGGCGCACTTATCCTCACTTTAAGAAACGGCTCCAAAATCGCACTTTTGGCATTTGTAAGCCCTCTCAAAAATGCCACCGGCGTAGCCACAAAAAAGTCCAACGGATGAGTATGTATCGTATGATGTTCTCCACCAATAAGCGTACATCTGAAATCCGTAACCTCCCAACCGTATATCCCCTGCCCAATGCTTGAATAAAAAGATTGCCTGATATGCGATTGATATTTATAAAACAGTAAATTGTTGGGAACGTTTCCCATATCGAATTCCACTCCGCTTCCTCTTTTCAAGGGCTCAATGAGCAACCGCACCACCGCCCAACACGGCTTTGGCATCGTATATGCTTCAAAGCCCTCAGCACGTTGCATCGGCGTTTCCTTATAAATTACGCTCGGCGGCGAAAATTTAACCCTAAGCCCATATCGCTCCCAAAGTAAAGCGGAAATAATTTCAAGCTGTATTTTTCCGGTTATGCTGATAATAACCTCTCTTTCGCTTTTTTCCCAACGGTAGTTAATATAAGGTTCTTCACTCGTAAGTTCCGCAAGTGCGTTTACAAGCCTTGTAATTTCGGATTCACTCTCCGGAATTACCGCAACTTGCAAAAAAGGTTTAACAAGATTAATTTTCCTTTCTTGCAAAACATCTCCGATGCAATCTCCAACCTTCGCCTTGGAAAGTCCGCAAAGAACCGCAGTATTTCCCGCAGTCACAGTGCCAATATCAAAAAACTTATCCCCAATCTTTTTTCGTATTTGCGCAATTTTTTCGCAACGTTCCTCCGATTCACCGTTATGCATATCATCGCCTCTATGCTTCAAAACAACGCTTTCACGAGAATTAAGCTCCCCTCCAAACATTCTCACATGCGAAAGAACGCCGAAAGTTTTATCATGTTCGATTTTATAAATAATCCCCGAAAGCTTGTCTGCGGCAATTTGGGAACTGTCCGGAAGATATTCCGTCACCGCGTCAAGAAGTTCTCCAATGCCTTTGCCGAACATTGCGCTTCAGCAAACAACCGGAAATACGCTTCCTCTTTTGCAAAACTCGGCAAGCGAATTTTTAAACTCTTTTTCTTCTATTTTTTCTTCGGAAAGAAATTTTTCCATAATATCGTCCGAAAATTCCGAAAGTATTTCCGCAGTTTCTTCCGCAAAATTCGGATTTTCAACAACATCGCATTCCTTTGTCGCCTCATTTTTCGGAGTCCAAAGCACCGTAAATACATTTCCGAACAGTTCTCTAAGCTCCGTCAACACCTTTTTTACGTTACTGCCGCTTCTGTCGATTTTATTAATAAAAAATATACACGGAAGCCTGTTTTCAATAACCGTATTAATAATATTCTCCGTGTGCGACTGTATTCCCTCCACCGCCGAAACAACAATAATTGCAGCGTCAAGAGCCAAAATACTGCGTTCCGTTTCTCCCGCAAAATCCGTATGTCCCGGCGTGTCGATAATGTTAATAACATAATCCCCATATTCAACATCGGCGTTCGAAGAAAAAACCGAAATTCCCCGTTTTTTCTCAATTTCACTGCTGTCGGTCACGGTGTTTCCTCGGTCAACGCTTCCAAGTTTTCTTGTTTTTCCGCAAAAATAAAGAATATTCTCCGTCGCCGTGGTTTTTCCTGCGTCAACGTGAGCCAAAATTCCAAGATTGATTATTTTTTTCATTCCCGTTTTTCCTCCGATTTCAAAGCGTGTATCTTTTTATATTTCAGCGGAGTTATTCCGAATTGCTTTCTAAAAAGACATATAAAATTCGAATAATCGGAAAAACCGCACATTTCCGCCGTTTCGCCAACGGATTTCGAATAAGGCAAAAGCTCCGCCGCCCTTGCAAGACGTCGCTTTTTAATATATCCCGAAGGAGTTGTCCTCAAAACGTCGTAAAACTGCCGTTCGAGAGTATTAACGCTTATGTGCGCCGCCTTTGCAACATCGGTTATCCTAAAAGGCACGGAAAGATTATCGCCTATAAACTTCAAAGCTTTTTCCATTTCCAAAGTAAAAACGCCGTTTGCACGCACATTTGTTCCTGCGGCATTTTCCAAAACGGAAATAAGCCTAAAAAAATCGCAATAGCTCTGAGCGGGAGTTTTGTTTGAATCAATCATTTCAAAGCAAAGAGCGCAAACTTCCTCAAATTGCTTTTCCGAAAGAATAATAAGATTGTTTTCCCCAAGTATCCGTTCATAAAACAAATCGAAAAGTCTTTCGTTTCCGTCCGCCCCAAAAAGAATCCAAAAATGCCTGTGCATCGCATCGCTGTTATAAACACAGTGGTGATATTCGTGCGGTCTTGTAATAATAACGTTTCCTTTTTCAATCGGATATATCCTGTTTTCCACCACAAACGAAACGTCGCCCGAAAGATTAATATAAATTTCACACTCATCGTGTATATGATGATCACTCAAAGCCGCCGGCTGTCCCGAATAAATATCTAAATACTTAATCAAAAATTCAAACGAACCCATTCCTCCGTACTTAATTGTACGTTCTTTCACCGCATTACCTCCCACAATCAAGTTACTGTTGGTGATTATATCATATTTTTTGTTGAAATTTCAATAGAAATATGTAATTTTTTGTTATATAATTATGACATAGTCGCCACACGGCATATATAAGGAGGAACATTCAATGGATTTCTTAAAAAACAACAAACGATTCGATTTTAAATACGGCGAAAAGGACATTTGGGAATATCCGCACACCGTCAACACAACGCAAGAAGGCAACAATCTAATAACCGAATATAATTTTCCCAACGGACTTCGAGTCACAAACAAAGCCCGAAAAATCGAAAAATTCGGTGCTTACGAATGGGTAAACTTTTTTGAAAACACCGGCGAAAAGCCAACCGAAATAATATCCGAACTCTACGACGCCGATTTTCAAGCCCCGCTTCCGCAAGAACTTCCCCCAAAATGGCGAGCATATTTTCCCGATCCACAAACTCAAACAAGAATCTATGCTCCCACCGGCTCAAATTGGCGTGCAAACGAGTTTTACACCGACATAGACGAACTGCACGAAAACAGCTACATAAATCACATAAAACTCAATCAAACAAAATCCTATAAAAACATCGGCGCAAGATCAAGCAGCGGAAACGCTCCGTTTTTCAACATCGAAAAATGCGGCTCCGGCGTCATTTTCGCAATAGGTTGGACAGGTCAGTGGAACTGCTTCATCACCCGAAACGAAAACAGCGCAACAATCAGAACAAAAATCGAAGATACCCATTTCAAACTTCTCCCCGGTGAAAAATTCCGCACATCCTCCATTGTGGTAATGCCGTATGAATGCAATCACAACGATTCGCAAAACAAATGGCGCCGACTCATAAAAGAAGAATTTTCACTCATAGGCAAACCCAGAAGACCGCAAAGCGGACCTCTGTGCGCCAATTTTTGGGGCGGAATGACAAGCCAAGAATGCCTCGAAAGAATAAAACTGCTTAACGAAAACAACGTTCCCGTCGAATATGTATGGATGGACGCCGGTTGGTACGGCGATTCAAACCCCACTCCCGATGAATTCGAAGGCGATTGGGGCGCACACACGGGCAATTGGAAAGTAAGCGAAAAAACTCACCCCGACGGCTTAATCGAAGTTTCAAAAGCCATACACAACAGCGGAAAAAAATTTCTTTTGTGGTTCGAACCCGAAAGAGTGGTTGCCGGCACCCCCATCACAAAAAGTCATCCCGAATATTTCATAAAGCTCAACGAAACAACTTCAAACTTGCTTTTAAATCTCGGAAACTCCGACGCTTGGAACTATCTGTACGAAACCCTTTCGCAATTAATCGAACAACTGCAAATAGACTTTTATAGAAACGATTTTAATTTCGATCCTCTTGAATATTTCCGCAAAAACGATACAGAAGAAAGAAAAGGCATAACAGAAATCAAATATATCAACGGACTATACAAACTTTGGGACTCGCTTCTCAATCGTTTCCCGCACCTCGCCATCGATAATTGTGCTTCCGGCGGCAGAAGAATAGATATCGAACTCCTCCGCCGAAGTATTCCCCTTTGGCGAAGCGACGCACAATGCCCCGCCAATTTCAACACGGAATTTTCTCAGGCTCATATGCTTAATTTCAACACTTGGGTTCCATACAGCGGCACCGGAAGCGGCAGAGGAGTTTTCGATAAATACCGATACAGAAGCAGCTACGGTGCGGCACTCGCAACAAATTGTTTTTACAGTGCGAATGAAATCTATAAAAACAATTCCCCCGAAATTGCTTGGTATTCAAATATATGCAAAGAATATCTGTCCGTAAGAGATTATTTCACGGAAGATTTCTATCCGCTCACCAAACCATCCGCCGATTTAACAACATGGTCGGCAGCACAGTTTAACCGTCCGGAAAAAGAAGACGGCATTGTA
>CAZJCI010000150.1:0-5620 GCA_964544455.1 uncultured Oscillospiraceae bacterium | reverse complement strand
CATTCTTTGCCGTCTTCTTCGCTGCCTATAACGAACATTCCGTCCAAATAGTGGTCCCAATGCCCTGAAATTTTATAAAGGTCGGATTTTGCCATAAGCGGAGTTTTTGTTCTTTGCCAGCCCCACATTTCTTCGGTATCTTCAACCCATCTTTGAAGTATTTGCAAAATTTTTGTTCCTTTGGGAAGCATTATGGGAAGTCCCTGTCCCACAACATCGGACGTTGTGAATATTTCGAGTTCTCTTCCAAGCTTGTTGTGGTCGCGTTTTTTGGCTTCTTCGACAGCCGCAAGATATTCGTCAAGTTCCGACTGTTTCGGGAACGCCGTTCCGTAAACTCTTTGAAGCATTTTTTTGGAAGAATCGCCTCTCCAATAAGCTCCGGTGCAGGATGTGAGTTTTATCGCTTTTACTTTGCCGGTGGAAATAAGATGTGCGCCCGCGCAAAGGTCGGTAAAATCGCCTTGTTCGTAAAAAGAAACTTCTTCGTTTTCTGGAAGGTCGTTTATGAGTTCGACTTTATAAGGTTCGCCTTTTTCTTCCATCATTTTAACGGCTTCGGTACGGGGAAGAACATACCGTTTCAGCGAAATGTTTTCTTTAATAATTTTTTTCATTTCCGCTTCAAGTTTTGCAAGAATTTCGGGCGTAAACGAAATTTCCGAATCGAAATCGTAATAGAATCCGTTTTCTATTGCGGGACCTATGGCAAGTTTTGTGTTGGGATAAAGTCTTTTTACCGCCTGTGCAAGAATATGCGAAGCGGTATGTCGGTATACTTTTTTGCCCTCTTCGGAATCGAATGTTAAAAACTCAACGGAAGCGTCCTTTTCGATAACTGCGGTGAGGTCGCAAACCTTACCGTCGATTTTTACGGCAAGAGCCGCTCTTGCAAGTCCCGAGCTTATGCTTTCGGCAAGAGCCAATGCGGAACACGGAACTTCGATTGATTTTTTATTTCCGTCTTTCAGTGTAATTGTAATCATTGTTTTATTTCCTTTCTTTTCATTATTTATTATTTAAATTTATGACGGATTTTGGCGATTCGTTTTCGGTAATGTTGAAAACGCCGTTTTCCGCCTTATATGTCATGGCAACCTGTTTGTGAACCACTTCAACACGATTTTCGTAAATTTCAAGAATATTATAGCCCCAAGCGCATTCTTCGAAAAACACGTTGAAAGTATATTTTCCGTCTTTTCCCACAATTCCGTTATATCCGTATCCGCCAATATCGAACAAAGGATACTCTCCGAATTTAAGCGTTCTGCTTGAATGTGTGTGACCGCCGAAAAGGCAAACAAGATTTGGAATTTTGCCAAGTTCCGGTTCGTTTTTGGAAATATAGTGAGCGCAAACAAAAATATTTTCGTCGGTATATTTTGAAAGTTCTTTTTCAAGAAAATCTTTGTTTATGCCGGTATAGCCTGCGCCGGAAGCTCCCGTTGCGGGAACTCCTTTAAAAGTATCCGCCATAATAAAAACGTTGTTTCCGATTTTAACGGAATATTCTCTGTTTACGCCGAAAATTTCTTTCCACATATCGTTTGTAATGCTGTCGTGATTACCGGGAAGAGCGTATGCGGGGCATGGCAGTTTGTCCATGCAATCTTCTTTGAATTTACGGCAATAACATTCGGGCAACTTTCGGAAATCGTAATCGTCTATGGAAAGGTCGCCCAAAACCAAAACCGAATCAAGCGGAGCGGTTTGGTGCTCTTTAAGAATATCGTTCAGCAATTTTTGAATTTTTTCTTTTTGCGTTACTCCCAAAATTGTGCCCGCCGCCACGGAAGCGTTTGAATTCGGATATTTTATTTTCAGTTCTTGCGTTGTTTCCTGCGTTGTGTAGTGCATATCCGAAACAAGCAGTATTCTTTTTTTCATTTTTGCCTCCAAAAAACAAAAGTCCCGCCGACTTTATGCCGACGGGACGATGTAACCGTGTTTCCACCCGAATTTATGCGCAAAAACCGCGCACCTCATTGTGGCTGTAACGTTGCCGACGTCGGAGGTTGGAATCCTCCGATGCTCGGAAGCGGTAAAATATCCTCGTGCATACTCGGCTCGCACCAACGCCGAGTTCTCTTTAAAGCCGTTTGAAAATTTCATATCTTCTTCATAGCATTTTGTTTATATATTATATCACTTATTTTTTTATTTGTCAAGTTTATTTTATAACGTCATTCCGATAAATCTTATAAACAACGTTGCCGCTTCGGCTCTTGTTGCGGTGTCTTGCGGAGCAATAAGATTGTTTCCTTTGCCGTTCATCAAGCCGACATTAACAGCCCATGTCATTGCGGTAACCGCATAATCGGAAATAAGTTCGAAATCGTCGAATTCTCGAATCATCATACCGCCTTGCGTAACGTCCCATTTTTTGTAAACGGCATAACGGTAAAGAATTGCCGCAACCTGTTCTCGGGTAATGTTTTCCGTGGGGGCGAATTCGGTTTCGGAAATACCGTTAATAATTCCGTTTGCGCTTCCCCATGCAACGGCTTTATCGTACCACGAACCCGCTTCCACATCGGTGAACTTAGTGTTTCCGTCGTTTTCGGGAGAATCTTCCATTCGATAAAGAACAGTTACAAACATTGCTCTTGTTACGTTTCCGTTAGGGTCGAAAACGCTTGCCGAAACGCCGTTCATAAGATTGTTGTTGTATGCCGAAATAACATATTCATAGAACCAATCGTCTTGCTTTACGTCCGTAAACGGATTTTGGGTTGAAGTAGAACCCGAATTGTTTTGTTCGGTTTTTTCTTCTTCATATACGGCATAGAATTTTGTTGTTGAAGTTATTTTTACGGTTGTGGGGTCGATTACCGTTCCGCCGCTTGTTTTTGACCAGCCAAGGAATTTATATCCGCTTGCCGCAGTAACCGTGGGAAGTTTGGAAGGATATTTTCCGCCGATAACCGATTCGGTCTTACTGCCCGACGTAATTGTTCCGTGCGAACCGACATCATATGTTACGGTATAGGTTGTTGTTGTTGTTCCTCCGTTCGAACCCGATGAACCGGTAGTTCCCGAAGACGATTTTGTGGGAGTAGCGGTTTTTTCGGCTGAATATTCGCCTTCGCCGATTGCGTTTACGGCTTTGATTTTAACGGTATACTTTGTTCCGCCCGTAAGGCTTGTTATTGTTGCTTTTAAGGCGTCGGCGTCGTATTCGTAAAGTTTTTCCGTTGTGCTTGAACCCGCTTTAAGACTTACAATATATTTTGTTATATCCGAACCGCCGCTTGAGGGTTTTTCCCATTTAAGCGAAAGCTGTTCCGTACCTGCGGAAACGGTGGGAGCGGACATTTTTGCGGGTGCGGAAACAATTGCTTCCGTTTTATCGCCGCTTAAGATTACATATTCGTCGTTTTTGGAATATTTATATGAAACGGTATAGGAAGAGCCCGTTACTGTGAGTTTTGCTTTTCCGTTCTTATCGGTTACAACTTCTTGCGAGCCTATTTTTACATATGCGCCCTCCACCGGAGTTCCGTCTTCAAGTTTTACCGTGACGGTTACGGTGTTTGATTCTTCTTTTATATCAAGGTTTTTGAATTCAACCGAAAGAGTAATTTGGTTTTTTGCGTCGCTTGAATTACGGAACGCCGTGTTCATTTCGTTGGAACAATATACGCCCGAATTATATCCTCGAATGCCCGAGTCCGAATCGGGTTTTGAATCCGCAAACTTAATAAGTTCAAGTCCGCTTTTTTCAAGAGCTTCCGAATCCACGCCGTCTTCCAAAACAAATTTGAAAGTTAAGATGTGCATATCTTTTTCGCTTGCGTCAACGTTGGAAGTTGCGCCTGAATACCACGCAAAAAAGAATTTTCCTTCTTCTTCGTTTATAAGTTTTGAAACGCTGTTTGTTTCCGCAGTGGGCGTAACGGTGAAATCGTCGGTTTTAACGCCTTCCGCAAAATTCGACATTTTTAGGGTTGAAATATCATAATCGGCTGTTAAATTTTTATCTACGGTTGCCGCAAGGCTCAACAGTTCCGTATCGTAATAAATGCCAAGCTGTCCAACGCCGCCTATGCCGCCGGTAACGTAAAGTTCCGACGTTATTATTCCCTTATCTTCATCATAGGTGTTTACAAGCTTATATCCCGGTGCTGTTTCGTTTGCCGCATAAACGCCGAACGAACTCAGCGAAAGTGTTGCCGCCATCAGCAACGCCGCAATTTTTCCTGTTTTCTTCATAATATCATCCTTTCAAAATCGGAAAGTCCGATTTAATTTTATTTTGCGTTTTTAAGATAAACAAATCTTAGATTGCGCACCGAAACCGACATCGCTTTGGCTGTCGGCTTTGGTGCGCGGGGGAAGCAAGCTTCCCCCGAACCGTGTTTCGGAATATTTTGTTTTTACCCTAAAGCGGTTTTTAACAAATTATTCGGAATATGAGTTTGAATCCTTGCCCATATTGAGTTTTACGTAAAGGAGATCCTCGATTGTAACAATTCCGTCTTCGTTTATATCGACATCCGCTCTGTATTCGTTAAGTGCGTCAACGTCGGTTATATCCGTTTCGGAAGTAAACGCTTTGACAATTGCGGCGAAATCGAGAAGAGTTACCGTATCGATTGACGTTGTTTCGCCGGAGACTCTGTCAACGTTACCTGGAATAAGGTCTATGGCAACGGAAGTTGTGGAATCATATTTAACCTCAACTTTACCGCTATATGAAAGATATCCGTTTTTCACGATTGTAACAACATATTCGCCGGCAAGCAATTCCGCCGTAAGCGTTATATGATCGGAGGGTTCGTCGTCAGCAGTTTCAACAATAGAAGCAACCATACTCGAATCGGTAGGATTCGGACTATTCGCATTGTATATTGTTATACTACCGAAATTACCGATTTGATACGGCTTATCGGTTGCGCTTCTTACAAGGTTTGCGGTTATGCTGACCTTGCCAAGTTCTTCAACGGTGTTTTCAAATGTATAGGCAACTTCAAACGTGTTGGAATCGATTTTTGTTGCGGTTGCTTTTTGACCGTTAATTGTGAATTCGGTTTTTGCCGTAAACGCATATCCGTCTTTTGCCTTAACCGTTACTTTAACGGTGTATGCCGTATCGAAACCGAACGTTTGGTCGTTGGGAGTCCATTCAACTTTTTCAATCGTATAATCGGAATTTGCGGGAACGGTCGCTTCGGTATCGGGCGTTGCTTGCGCCACGGGAGCGGTTATATCGGTAATTTCAACCTTTTCAATCGCTTCGCCGTATGTAAATTCGATTGTTATGTCGCCCGCAACGTTTGCGGCGGGAATTTTATATACTTTGGAGCCGTCGTCAAGAGTTTGCGCAACTTCGCATTCGCCTATTGCAACGCCGTCAACATAGTAGCTTATTACAAGGCTGGACGAATCGGTAACAACCGTGAAGCCGTAGTCTTTGCGAGCCGTTGCTTTCGGCGTATGTTCAACGGTTGTGCCGTCTTCCACGCCCACAAAATTAACGTTAAATTCGGTTTCTTCTTCAAGGGCGTTGAAATATACGGGATAAACGTTCTTTTCTATTTCCAAGGAGAAATCTTCGGAATTAATGATGTGCTGCCAATAGCCTTCCTTAAACGCTCCGACAATTACTTCTTCGGATTGA
>CAZJCI010000149.1:0-5661 GCA_964544455.1 uncultured Oscillospiraceae bacterium | reverse complement strand
ATACGAAACAATCGACAGCACGGAAAAGCTGGAAAAAGCGTTTGAAAAAGTAAGGGCGGCGCAAGCAAAATACGCAACATACAGTCAGGAAGAAGTGGACAAAATCTTTTTGGCGGCAGCGTCGGCGGCAAACAAAGCCAGAATACCGTTGGCAAAAGCGGCGGTGGAAGAAACGGGAATGGGAGTTGTGGAAGATAAGGTAATCAAAAACAACTACGCCTCCGAATATATATACAACGCATACAAAAACACAAAAACGTGCGGCGTGTTGGAAGAAGATACGGCATACGGAATAAGGAAAATAGCCGAACCCATAGGGGTAATAGCGGCGGTAATACCGACAACAAACCCCACGTCTACGGCAATATTTAAATGTCTCATCGCACTGAAAACAAGAAACGCAATAATAATTTCACCTCACCCCCGAGCAAAAAAATCAACCATAGAAGCGGCAAAAATCGTACTCGAAGCGGCAGTTGCGGCAGGCGCGCCCGAAGGAATCATAGATTGGATAGACGTCCCCAGCTTGGAACTTACAAACCTTGTTATGAAAGAATCCGATATAATATTGGCAACGGGCGGTCCGGGAATGGTAAAAGCCGCATATTCCAGCGGTAAACCCGCACTCGGAGTCGGCGCGGGAAACACCCCCGCAATAATAGACGATACGGCGGACATAATTCTTGCCGTAAACTCAATAATACATTCCAAAACGTTTGATAACGGAATGATTTGCGCTTCCGAACAGTCGGTAATAGTGCTTGAAAATATCTACGACGCCGTAAAAACGGAATTCGCATTAAGAGGTTGCTATTTTTTAAATCCCGAAGAAACCGAAAAAGTACGCAAAACAATAATTATAAACGGCGCTCTTAACGCAAAAATAGTAGGGCAAAAAGCCGCCAAAATAGCGGAACTTTCCGGAGTAACCGTCCCCGAAGGAACAAAAATACTCATAGGCGAAGTTGAATCCGTGGAACTTTCCGAAGAATTCGCGCACGAAAAACTTTCTCCCGTACTTGCAATGTATAAGGCAAAGGATTTCCAAGACGCCCTTTCAAAAGCCGAAAAACTTATTGCGGACGGCGGATTCGGTCACACATCGTCAATCTATCTTAACGAAGTTACGGAAAAAGAAAAACTTGACGAATTCCAGTCAAGAATGAAAACCTGCCGAATCCTTGTAAACACGCCCTCGTCGCACGGCGGTATAGGAGACCTTTATAACTTCAAGCTTGCGCCGTCCCTCACGCTCGGTTGCGGTTCGTGGGGAGGAAACTCCGTATCCGAAAACGTAGGAGTAAAACATCTTTTGAATATTAAGACTGTTGCCGTAAGGAGAGAAAATATGCTTTGGTTCCGCGCACCTGAAAAGGTATATATAAAAAAAGGTTGCCTGCCCGTAGCTCTTGACGAACTTAAAAACGTAATGGGAAAGAAAAGAGCGTTCATCGTAACGGATACTTTCCTGTATCAAAACGGTTATACCAAACCGATATGCGATAAGCTTACGGAAATGGGAATAGCTCACACAACGTTTTTCGACGTACAACCCGACCCCACCCTTGCAAACGCAAAGAACGGAGCGGCTCAAATGACGGCTTTTGCACCCGACGTAATAATCGCGCTTGGAGGCGGTTCGGCAATGGACGCCGCCAAAATAATGTGGGTTCTTTACGAACACCCCGAAGCCGATTTTATGGATATGGCAATGCGGTTCATAGATATAAGAAAAAGAGTATATACTTTCCCCAAAATGGGAGAAAAAGCATATTTCATAGCAATCCCCACATCGGCGGGAACAGGTTCGGAAGTAACGCCGTTCGCGGTTATAACGGATGAAAAAACGGGAGTAAAATATCCTCTTGCCGATTATGAATTACTTCCCGATATGGCGATAATAGACGCCGATTTCCATATGTCCGCCCCCAAAGGACTTACGGCGGCTTCCGGTATAGACGCCGTAACGCACGCACTGGAAGCGTATGCGTCCGTAATGGCAACCGATTATACCGACGGACTTGCGCTTAAAGCTCTGAAAACAATATTCGAATATCTGCCCAAAGCATACGATAACGGACAAACCGACGTTGAAGCAAGAGAAAAAATGGCAAATGCCGCAACAATGGCGGGTATGGCGTTTGCAAACGCATTCCTCGGAGTATGCCACTCGATGGCGCACAAGCTTGGCGCGTTCCATCATTTGCCGCACGGAGTTGCAAACGCTCTTATGATAGACGAAGTAATCCGCTTCAATTCCGCTCAAGCGCCGGTTAAAATGGGAACATTCTCACAATACGACCACCCGCACACAATGGAAAGATATGCGGAAGTAGCCGATTATCTCGGAATAGGCGGCAAGAATTGCGAAGAAAAGGTGGAAAACCTTATTGCGGCAATAGATAAGCTCAAAGCAAGAGTAGGTATAAAGCCCACAATCAAAGATTACGTTCCCGACGAAGCGGATTTCTTGGCAAGACTCGACGATATGACGGAGCAAGCGTTCGACGACCAATGCACCGGTGCAAACCCTCGCTATCCGCTTATGTCCGAAATCCGTCAACTTTACCTTAACGCATACTACGGCAAAACTTTTACCGACGTTGCAATGCCTTCCGTTGACGACATAACCGACGCCGGCAAGCCCGACGCAATCAAAGGCACTTACAGAAAAGGCAAAAACGCCTAACCGCTTTTTGGAGGTATTTAATTATGAAACTTGACAGAGTTATTGCAGTCAGAAACAACAAAACCATTTTCCGCGACGCCGATTTTGCCATTAAGGTTTTTGATAACTGTTATTCAAAAGCAAACATACTAAACGAAGCTCTTACTCATGCAAAAATAGAAGAAACCGGTCTTAATATTCCCAAAATAAGCGAAGTTACAAAAATTGATGGCAAATGGGCAATTGTAATGGACTATATTGAAGGCGAAACTTTAGCGTCGCTAATGGAAAAAGATTCCGATAATATTGAAAAATATATCGATATGTTTGTGGATATACAACTTTCAATTCACCAAAAAAGAGCTCCGAATCTTATAAAATTAAAGGATAAAATGCGCGATAAAATATCCGCCGCAAACGCACTTGACGCAACAACAAGATATGAGCTCCACACTCGTCTTGAAGGTATGCCAAAACACAACAAAGTTTGCCATGGCGATTTGCAACCGTCGGATATTATTATAGCCGCCGACGGAACCCCATTTATTCTTGATTGGGCGCACGCAACTCAGGGCAACGCTTCGGCAGATGCCGCAAGAACATATCTTTTGTTTAATCTTCACGGACAAAAAAATATCGGAGATATATACTTGCGTAAATTTTGCAAAAAGAGCGATACGGCAAAACAATATGTTCAAAAATGGTTACCCATTGTTGCCGCTTCTCAATCAGTAAAAGGTAATGAAAACGAAAAATCATTGCTTCTTTCGTGGGTAGATGTTGTTGATTACGAATAATTTGAAATAAGTACAAATTCAGCCGACACCGTTTTTTGCGATGTCGGCTTTTTGTATTAATATTGTTATTTATTCAAACCGTGCTCCGATATATATTTATCCATTCTTTTATTAAGGTCGTCATCGGCTTTATAAAACCCTTTGGGGATTCTGCCGATTTCATATGCAAGAGCTTTTTTTAAAGGCGTAAGCTCATTTTTGTCCATTCCCGCAAGGGAAAGGATTTTTGAATTATCCATATTTCTGTCAAATTCTCTGTCATAAATAAGTTGAAATTTTGCGCCGGCGGGATTTCCGCTTCCGGCAATAATTCCGATATAATCATCATCGTCAATAAATTCATAATCAAGACCGATAATTTCTTTATATATTTCCGCCATCTCACGCCAAGTATAATTCTCATGAGTTGTAAAGCTGTAAGCTTGACGGTAAGCTTTGGGGTTTAAAACAATGGCGGCAAAGAATTTAGCCGTATCTCCGGCCCAAGTAAGAGTGGCTCTTTTTTCGGCGGCTCCTTTGGGAAGAAGAACTTTTTTTCCGTTAAGGGCTCGTCCGACGGTATATGGAGCTTCAAGCGTTACAAGCTGATAACGGAACAATGAAAATGTTATTGAAGGGCGAACAATGGTAAAATTATTATATTCCGAATTTAAAAGTAAGCTTTCTTCTTTTGCCTTGTATAAGCAATAGTCGTTTGTTGCAAGAAGCGAAAAATCATATGAAACGTCAAGAATTCTCGGCGAAGTTTCCTTAACCGGGTGTTCCAAATCCGCATAAATACGGTAAGTGGAAAGATATACATAGTGTTGTGTATTTTCAAGAAACAGCTTATATCTGTCGGAAAATTTTCTTGTTTCACTTCCGTATATAAGAAAATCGATAATACAATCGTAACTTTTCAAAAGAATTTTGCGTAAAATTTCAAGATCAAAGCAATCTTCCGTGTAATAATGTATATTCGGATTATCGCTTGTCATATTGTCCAACGAATAAACGTCAACTTCATAACCTTTCTCGGCAAGAAGCGGAACAACATATTTGCCCATTGCGCCGGTACCGCCAAGTATAAGAATTTTTTGTTTGCTCATTTGTTTCTCCTAACATTATTTTTTAAATTTAATCGTTTTTGAACGATTTTATCATCAGCAGATGTTTTATCATATTATAATACAAATCATTCTGATTTAAAATACTATTTGTGATATAATATTTACGTTTTTCGATACTGATTTTGATTATTTGCAGTGCAATTTTATTAAAAACGATATTGACAAAAATACTGTTTCATATTATAATGTATATGGTGATAAAAATGAACGAATATAAAATAGATACGATTTCCGAATTAATGCTTCATACTTGGAAAGCCGGGGAAGACGCTTTTACAAAAAACAGAAAAAGTCATGGAATTGTTATATGCGAAGAAAGCCGATTTGTGTTTTTTTATGAAAATTGTGAGGTTGTTGCGGATAAACATAATCTGCTGATTTTGCCGCAAGGTGCAACATACAATTTTAAATGCACAAATCAAGGCGTAACCTATACATATAATTTTTCGGGAGTTTTACCTTTTTCAAAGCCGTACAGTATATATATCGGAGACAATTCAAAATGTATTTCATATGCTCGTGAAATGCTTTCCGTCGGAAATTATTCAAAAATAGGGCTTATGTATAGAATTTTCGGTGAAGTTCTTGACGTAGAAAAACGAAAGAATATTCCAAAAATATTAAAACCGCAACTTGATTATATAAATAACAATTTTGAAAATGCCGAAATTACAAACGCTTATTTGGCGTCTTTGTCAAATATAAGCGAAATATATTTCAGAAAGTGTTTTATCAAAGCAATGGGAATGTCTCCGCATAAATATATTCTTACGCTACGCATCGAAAAAGCCAAACGTTTACTTCAAAACGGAAAAAGCGTTTCCGAAACAGCGGCTGAATGCGGTTTTTCAAGTCAATACTACTTTTCTGCCGCTTTTAAGAAGAAATGCGGGTTTTCTCCGACTGAATATGCAAAAATTCACGGTATTATATAATTAAAAGCAGGTTCGTTGCATTGAACCTGCTTTACATTACGTTAGTTTATAATATACGGAATGTTATTTTTGTCAAAAGCAATTTCGACTTTTGAAAGATACCATGTTTTTCCGTTATCACTGGATACGGATGCGATGGTATCCAGACCGCC
>CAZJCI010000148.1:0-5731 GCA_964544455.1 uncultured Oscillospiraceae bacterium | reverse complement strand
TAAACAACGCAATCTACGGTATGACGGGCGGTCAAATGGCACCCACTACGCTCCTCGGACAAATAACCCAAACTTCCCCCTACGGAAGAGACGTAACCAAAGTAGGCTATCCCGTAAAGGTCTGCGAAATGCTTTCAAACGTAGACGGCGCGGTGTATCTCGAAAGAGTAGCCGTCAATAACGTAAAAAACGTAAAAAAAGCAAAAGCGGCAATAAAAAAAGCTTTTCAAAATCAAATAGACGGTAAGGGATTTTCCCTTGTGGAAGTCCTTTCCACTTGCCCCACAAACTGGGGAAAATCTCCCGAAGATTCGCTTGCATGGCTCGAAGATAATATGATACCCTATTATCCTCTCGGAGTATATAAAGATTTAACAAACAAGGAGGACTGAAAAATGGAAAATAAAGTACTTATCGCCGGATTCGGCGGTCAAGGAATACTTTTTGCGGGAAAACTCCTTGCATATATCGGACTGAACGAAAACAAACAGGTATCCTGGCTTCCGTCATACGGTCCCGAAATGCGAGGCGGCACCGCAAATTGCAGTGTAATCATAAGCGACGGCACAATCGGCTCTCCCATCGTCGATAAACCCGATATTCTCATTGCCATGAATGCGCCCTCCTTGGATAAATACGAAAATTCCGTAAATCCCGGCGGCACAATTTTCATCGACAGCGCCTTGGCTGAAAAAAAGGTTCAAAGAACCGATGTCGATGTGGTATATATCCCCGCAAGCAACATCGCCAAAGAAAACCGACTCAACGGTCTTGCAAATATGATAATTTTGGGAGCAGTCATAAAAAAATGCAGCGTAACATCTTTGGAAAACACCGAAACTGCGCTCGAAAAAGTAGTTCCCCCCACAAAAATAAAGCTTTTCGAACCCAACAAAACAGCTCTCACTCTTGGTTATAATTTCATATAATTCCCTATGAAAGGATATTCTTATGAACGAACAAATAAAAGACATCGGACTCCGCCTGCGTTCAATGCGAGAGGATATGGAAATAACTCCCGAAGAAATGGCAAAAAAACTCGAAGTCGATCTTGATTCCTACCTTGCATACGAAAACGGCGAAATGGATTTTTCTTTCAGCTTAATATATAACGCCGCAGATATCCTCGGCGTGGACGTACTCGACCTAATCAGCGGCAACGCACCCACTCTTTCCATGTGCTGTATGGTAAAAAAAGGAAAAGGCTATTCCGTAAAACGAGAAGACGAATACGATTATAAACACTTGGCATATACGTTCCGAAACAAAAAAGCCGAACCGTTTCTGGTAACAATCACCCCGGAAAACAAGCCGCCCGTAATGCACGATCACGACGGTCAGGAATTCAACTACGTAATTTCAGGCAAAATGATGCTGTATATTGGTGATATTTCCTACGAGCTCTCCAAAGGCGACAGCGTATATTTCGACGCAAGCGTTCCGCATGCGGAAGTCGCAATAGGGGAAAAGGAAGCTCAATTTATTGCCGTAGTAATTAAATAAACGGATTTTATCAATCAAATTAAGGAGATATAATACCAATGGCTATATATGAAAAATTCGTCGGCGCGTCACGCGATGATTTCCTTTCCCTCAGCGACGCACAGCAAAACTATAAACTTACATATAACGATAATTTCAATTTTGCATACGACGTAGTGGACGTTCTGGGAAAAAACAGCCCCGATAAGCTTGCAATGCTTTGGATTTCAAAAGACGGCGAAGAAAAAAGATTCACTTTCAAAGATATGATGCTTGCGTCAAACAAAGCGGCAAATTATTTCAAATATCTCGGAATAAAAAAAGGCGATAGGGTAATGTTGGTTCTCCGCCGAAGCTACTTTTTCTGGTTTTGTATGCTCGGACTTCACAAAATCGGAGCGGTAGCGGTACAGGCAACCGATATGCTCAAAGCCAAAGACTATGTCTACCGTTGCAACGCCGGTAAAATAAAATGCGTAATTTGCACCGGTTACGGACGCGCAACCGAATATTTCGACGAAGGCACCGGATACGAAACCGTAGAAATAAAGCTTGTAACCGACCATAAAAAATGCGGTAACGGCTGGCACGATTTCGAAGAAGGATTCGAAATGGCAAGCGATAAATGGCAACATCCCACAGGCAAGGACGCAACCAAAGCCGACGATATGATGCTCATGGCATTTTCGTCGGGCACAACCGGCTATCCAAAAATAATAACCCATAACTTCAAATATCCTCTCGGACACATAATGACCGGCGTGTTCTGGCACCGAGTTGTGGACGGCGGCTTGCACTTCACCATTTCCGATACAGGCTGGCTTAAATCGCTTTGGGGCAAATTCTACGGTCAATGGTTCGGCGAAAGCGCAATTCTTGTATACGATTTTGAAAAATTCAATCCCACGGATATATTAAAAATTCTCGAACGTTGCAAAGTAACAACCTTTTGCGTTCCTCCCACAATGTACCGTATGTTGCTCGAACAGGACGTTTCAAAATACAACCTTTCTTCTCTCACGCATTGCTGTTCTGCGGGCGAAGCACTAAACCCCGAAATTTTCAATAAATGGAAGGAAGCCACGGGACTCGAAATATACGAAGGTTTCGGACAAACCGAAACTTGCCTTTGCGTCGGCACAATCTATCCGTGGACAAAACCCGTTCCGGGAACTCTCGGCTATCCCATCCCCGGATTCGATATGCACATTCTGGATTCCGAAAACCATTCCGTACCTCGCGGCGCAACCGGCGAAATATGCGTAAGAGTTCTAAGCTCCAAAAGAAAATCCTGCGGACTCCTCGATTCCTATAATTTCAGTGCCGAAGATACCAACAAAGCAATGTACGGCGGATTCTACCATACCGGCGATACCGCCTACCGAGACGAAACCGGCAGATTCCGCTACGTCGGAAGAAACGACGACGTAATAAAATCCTCAGGCTACCGAATCGGACCGTTCGAAATCGAAAGCGTATTGCTGGAACACAGCGCGGTCAAGGAAGTAGCCGTCACAGGCGTTCCGGATCCCGTAAGAGGCTTTGCCGTAAAAGCAACCATAGTGCTTAACGAAGGATATACCGGTTCCGAAGAGCTGACAAAAGAACTTCAAAAATACGTAAAAGATAATACGGCGCCCTATAAATACCCCCGTGTCGTCGAATATGTAACAACTCTGCCGAAAACGTTCAACGGCAAAATTCGCCGAAGCGAACTGCGTGAAAACGACGCAAAAAAAGCCGCAAAAGATTAAAATTTCGTTTTTTATCGGCACACAAAACGTAATCCCGAATAATTCCGCACAAAGGAGGAGTCCTCATGATAAGCGAATTTCAAAATCACTACGATTATTGCAAAGAATTGTTAAATCACATATACAAAATAACAGCCGATATAAACGTGTCGGAACGAGTCGCAAAAATAATTTCATATCGAGAGGACAACTCTTTTGTCGGCAGAAGCATAAAACTCGATATTTTTCACGAAAGTTTCGAAGAATTGGATACTAACGCCCGCATAAAACTAAAAGAAATTTTGGGAAAAGATTCGCTTTCGGAAGTTTTGCAAAAGGAAACAACCCAAAAAATATGCTTTGTCGTTCAACCGCATACTAATATTTACGATAAATACACAATTTCTCTTTTTCCCGATAAGCGTTTCGGAAGAATCTATATGACCGTTGCCGACTACGAACTTACCGAAAACGTCATTTCGCTTATGTTCAAAAAAAACGCAGTGAATATCAACCTTTCGGACATATATTACGTTGATTACGGTAATCACAGCGTCGAAATACACACAATACAAGGGCAAACGGGCTTTTTCAGCGTCGCTTTTTCCGATGTTGCGGACAGATTGCTGAAACACCGAAATTTTCTCCGAAGCTATAAAAATTGCATCGTAAATATGGACAGAATAATAAAAGTTGACGGCGATTCATTCATAATGGATAACGGCGACAGAATATCAATTCCCAAACGCCGCCACAAAGAAATCATAAAGAGTTACGAAAATTACCAGCTTGAAAAGTAATCAAGCCGCTCTCGATTCGCGGTTAAAAAATAGTGCGGTTTAATATAATAATTACGAGGTTTTTATGGGTATTGTGCAAACATTGGATTTTTCGGTGCTGAATTTCATAAACGGCAATTTCAAATGCCGTTTTTTGGATATAATTATGCCGGTAATAACGTTGTTGGGCGATAAGGGACTGTTTTACATTTTTATCTCGCTGATTCTTCTCTTAATAAAAAGAACTCGTTCAACGGGAGTCTCGCTTTCCCTGTCCCTGATTATCGGCTTAATTGTATGCAATTTAATTATAAAGCCAAGCGTGCACCGAATAAGACCGTTCGTCGGAAACGAAATAACCTTGCTTATAAACGCTCCCACCGATTATTCTTTCCCGTCGGGGCATACAACCGCAGCGTTCGAAGCCGCAACCGTAATGCTTTACAACAATAAAAAAGTCGGAGTTGCGTTTCTTGCCCTTGCCGCCTTAATCGCTTTTTCTCGATTGTATTTATACGTCCATTTTCCCACAGACGTACTTGCGGGAATAGTTATCGGCGTATTTTCCGGAATTGCGGCTGTCAAAACCGTGCGTTTTGCCGAAAAGCATAAAATTGCAAAATAGCTTTTCGCACTGACTTCAAACAAAAATAACCGAGTCAAAAAACAACATATCATATCATAATTGTTCAACGCCCCGTTTTCCAACCGAAAGCGGGGTAAAACCATACGATTTCATATAATTTTACATATTTATTAATATAATTTTATCAAATTTCACCGTCATATTTCAACATAAATCACCTCAAACCGCCTCACCGAAAAACCGCCTGCCATTTCAACCCAACACATCGCACCAACCCCCCGAATCGAAAAAAAACACCTCAAGCACCGAAAAAATCCGCATTAAACAATAACCCAAACAAAAAAAACAAAACAAAAATATAAGCGAAAACTTCCAAACAAAACTCCAAACCCATATATACAATTTCGCACCGCATCGAAACAACACCAAAATCGTCTTACCGACAAAGACCTGCCATTAACGCCTCGTACCAACTCACCCGAATCAAAAAAATCCGCATTAAACAATAACCCCACCAAAAGCAGAAAATTCAAAATAAACACACTGACTCGACATACCGCATAGAAAGAAATAAAGTCGCAAAACTGACCTAATACCAAAAATACTGCCCCAATTTCGAATATCACAGTAGCAAAGACGTTAGAGTACAAAAAACGATTGTGTGCAACATAAAACTGATTAAAACTTCAAGACTCGCAAACACTCGTTGCTATCGGAGCAATCAGGGTTGCGCATGGAGCAAATATGCTCACAACAGCGCAAGCAACAGAATATTTGCTTTCGCACAGCGTATTTTTTCTAACGGAAAATGCAAACGTGGGGGAGTGGCATTCACTGCGCCGTAAATGTAGCGAAACGGCGAACACCTCGGTTGGACATTACAAATGTAGATAACAATTTGCAACAAATAACGGCAGAAATTTTTCACCTCATCGCAACCGCCGTCAAAAAATAAGGCGAAGCCGAAAAACACTTTGCGGGTGTAATAACATGATATAAACCAAATTTCTCATACGGAAAAAATTTACCGTCCCCAAACATTCTTCCAAGAATTGAACACTGTGGGAACGCTGTTTTTTGGTTATAGCGTAAATTCCCAAAGTAAATTCCATAGTGAACGGAAAGTGGGATTTAGTATGGGAAATAAGCGG
>CAZJCI010000147.1:0-5963 GCA_964544455.1 uncultured Oscillospiraceae bacterium | reverse complement strand
CTCCAAAGCTTATTCGGCTTGGGGAGCTTCAACGGGACATGTATCGGCGCAAGTGCCGCAATCAACGCACTTTTCGGCGTCAATAACGTACTTTCCGTCCGCTTCGGAGATACACTCTGTGGGACAAGCGTCAGCGCAAGCTCCGCAGCCTATACATTCGTCGGAAATTTTATATGCCATTTTGCACACCTCCATAATATTTTTCACTATATTATACCACACATTCTACGTTTTGAAAAGAGCTTTTTATTAATTTTTCTGAATTTTTGTTCAAATTTGCGATATTTATTTTAAATTAAGTAACCCGGTTCATTGTGCGTTCATTTTTGCGTGTTATAATATCGCCGTACAAAAAATGTATATGCAATAATTTTTAAATTATTCCAAAAGGAGTATTTTTAATTGAACAACAACACGTTTATAACAGAAGAAAAAAAATCAAGAATCGGCGTTCTTCTTGTAACGCTGATAAAAAACGCAAACGAAGAAGAAACCGCAATGCAAAGCTTGGAAGAACTGAAACGTCTGTGTGAAACCGCACTGGACGGAGAATGTAATGTTGCGGATTATTATATTCTCACTCAAACCAAAAGCGCACCGGAAGCGGCAACCTATATCGGAAGCGGAAAGGCGCAGGAAGCCGCAAAACTTTGTTGCGATAACGAAATCTCTTTGGTGATTTTCGATACCGAACTTTCTCCGTCGCAAATACGTTGCAACGAAGATATAATTTCGGCTTATTCAAAAAAGAACGCCGACGTTCGGGTTATCGACAGAACAATGCTGATATTGGATATTTTTGCAAAACACGCAACCACCGGCGAAGGTAAACTTCAAATTGAAATTGCCCAGCTTAAATATACCGCACCGCGCCTAACAGGAAAAGGAACGGAACTTTCACGTCAGGGCGGAACAAGCGGCGCAGTTGGCGCAAGAGGTCCCGGCGAAACCAAACTTGAAACGGACAGACGGCACATAAAACGCAGAATAGAATCTTTGGAAGCTCAACTTGCCGAAATGGAAGCGGCAAGAAAAATAAAACGAGCCAAAAGGTCGGGAAGCGGCATATGCAATATTGCCATTGCGGGATATACCAACGCGGGAAAATCAACTCTGTTGAATTATCTGACAAATGCGGGAATACTTGCCGAAAACAAGCTTTTCGCAACGCTTGACCCAACAACCCGCAAACTGACTTTGCCCTCGGGAAAAGAAGTGCTTTTAACCGATACCGTCGGTTTCATAAACAATCTCCCGCACCGTCTTGTGGAAGCGTTTAAGTCCACTTTGGACGAGGTGCGATATGCGGACGTAATTCTTGTTGTTGCGGACGCTGCCGATTCGGAAACGGAAAATAAAATAGAAATAACGGAAAAAATCATAAACGAACTTTCCGCGGGCGGAAAACCGCAAATAATAGTTTATAATAAATGCGACGGTTTGGATATTCTTCCGTTCGGCGGCAACAAACAACGACTTTCGGAAATACCCGCAGTGTGCATTTCAGCCAAAAACGGAACGGGCGTGGAAGATTTGCTGGTTCTTATCGAAGAAACCGTCAATAAGCTTACCAAGCAAATAAAGTTCTTGTTTCCGTTCGATATGCAAAACGCGGTAAACGCTCTATATAGACGAGCAACCGTAATTTCCGCCGAATATACGGAAAACGGAACCGAAATAGTCGCTTTGGCGGATAAAGAAATTGAGGGGAAGTATTCCGAATATATAATCCAAGAATGATTTTCTCCAAAAATGTCAAATCTATCACAAAGGAACATACTTGCTTATGAAACGAAAATTGTTTTGCGAACTCAATCCCATATGCTATAAAATTTCTTTGGAAAAAGAAATTCTAAAACGTCATATCGTTAATTTTTTCGATAAATCCAAAATAGCAAAAACCAAAGAAACGGCGGAACTTCCGCAAATAGTCAAAGCGCATATGTCGTTGCTTGTCCGAAAACTTCACGGAGTGGATTTGCAACTTCAGGAAAACAAGGTAACAAATATTCGTATCGCTTGCGAAAAAATAAACGGACTTATAATCCAACCCAACGAAACGTTTTCGTTTTGGAGTGTTTTGGGACGTCCCGCAAAACGGCGAGGTTTTACGGACGGACTTGTCATTTCAAAAAACGGGCTTAAAAGCGGAATAGGCGGAGGACTTTGCCAAATGGCAAATATGATACATTTTCTTGTGCTTTCAAGCCCTCTTGAAGTAACGGAACTTCATCATCATTCCGACGCGCTTTTTCCCGACGAAAAAAGACGTGTTCCTTTCGGCACGGGAACTTCCGTTGCATATAACAACGTGGATTACCGCTTTAAAAACGTAACGGATACCCGAGTTCAATTGCTTGTTTGGATTTCCGACGGTTATCTTTGCGGAGAACTGCGAAGCGAAAAACAGTTTCCGTTTACCTATAAACTTATCGAAGAAAACAGCTTTTTTTCAAAAGAGGGCGAAGATTATTACCGAAATTCCGAAGTATACCGCATAGTTTGCAATAGGGAAGACGGCAAAGAAATCGCAAAAGAGCTTATATTAAAAAATCACTCAAAGGTTATGTATGACCACGCTCTTATTCCAAAAGAACAAATAAGGGAGAACGTTGCAAATGAAAGCTGAAGAATCGGCTCTTTTCAAAATTTATAAATCCGCCGAAACCTACCCGCAAAGAATTGCATATCAAGATAAAAACAAAAAATATACATATTGCGAATTAATCGGCATATGTCAAAAAATTGCGGCTTATGTTTCGGAAGAAAGCTTTCCCGTAATAGTGTTCGGAACCCGAAGCGCAAATATGCTTTTTGCAATGCTGGCGTGTTATGTTGCCGGAATAACCTACGTTCCCATAGAAAAGGGAACGCCGCACGAAAGAATTTCGGAAATTATTTCGCAAACAGGCGCAAAAACAATTATTTGCTCGGAAGACGAATGCCCGGAACAAAAAAACGTCCGCATAGGTTATATAAAAGATATAATCGCATTGCCGCAAACGCCGCAAAAAGCCGATTTTAAAAATTTTAACGAAAACCGAAACGTATATATTATTTTTACATCAGGTAGTACGGGAAAACCAAAAGGCGTGCCGATAAACGAAAAAAATCTTGCAAGCTTCACCTCGTGGATAGGCAAATTTTATTCCGCACCGCAATACAACGGAATAAATATTCTCGGCACGGCAAGTTTTGCTTTCGATTTAAGCGTTGCGGACATATATTTTTCGCTGTGTTTCGGAAATACCCTTGTTTCGGTTGCGCAAGAACAAAAAAAGAACGTTGGAAAAATATGCGAAATTTTCGAGTTAAACAAAATCAATCTTGCCGTTATGACGCCGACTTTCGCAAGATTTTGCTTGCTTGACAAAAGCTTTAATCACAATAATTTACCGAATCTTAAAAGCCTTTTTTTGTGCGGCGAAACGTTGGATAAAAAAACCGCTCAAAAATTGCTTAACGCTTTTCCAAGCCTTTCTCTCATAAACGCATACGGTCCCACGGAGGCAACTTGCGCCGTTTCGGCAACAAAAATCACGCAAGAACACATAAATTCTCCTTTGCCGCTCCCCGTAGGCAAAATTGACGAATGCGCTTGCAATGCGGAAATTTCGAATTCCGTAATAGAACTTCACGGAAACAGCGTTTTTTCGGGGTATATAGGAAAAGAAACCGGCGGACACTATATAAAAAACGGAGAAAATTATTATCAAACAGGCGATTTGGGCTATGTTCGCAACGGCTTGCTTTATTGCGACGGACGGTGCGACGACCAAATAAAATTTCTTGGATACAGAATAGAACTTTCGGAAATAGAAAGTAAGCTTACGCAAATTTGCGGAGTTCAAGATTGCGCCGTTGTTGCCAAACGCGGCGAAAACGGCGAAGTAAAACAAATAAAAGCCTATGTATGTTCGGAAAACAAAGAGCTTACAAAAGAAGCAATCATTGCGGAACTTTCCCGCAAACTTCCGCAATATATGATGCCTCAAATTATATTTATACAGCAATTGCCCACAAACGCAAACGGCAAAACGGACAGAAAAAAGCTTTGCAATATGTAAAACCGCAAGAAAGGACTATGCCTTATGATAAACGTAAAAGACCTTCTTTTTGAAATATGCGAAAACGAAAAAGTATACGACAGCAATTACGATCTTGTGGAAAGCGGAATTTTGGACTCTCTTGCATTCATTCAACTTTTCGAAAGACTTGAAGAAGAAAACATTCAAATTGTTCCCACAAGAATAGATTCGGATATGTTGCGAACTTCCGGAAAAATAACGGAGCTTGTGGAAGAATTTTGCAAAAATAACGAAAAATAACCGAGAATAAACGGAAATAAAACAAACAAATCGGCAAAAATAATATTGGTGAAAAATATATGGATAAATTTAAACTTGTTTCAAAATACAAACCCATGGGCGACCAGCCCGAAGCCATCGAAACGCTTGTAAACGGAGTGAAAAACGGCGACAAAGAACAACTGCTTTTGGGCGTAACAGGCTCGGGAAAAACTTTCACAATGGCAAACATAATCGCAAAAGTCAACAAACCAACCTTGGTGCTTGCGCACAACAAAACGCTTGCGGCACAGCTTTGTTCGGAGTTCCGCGAATTTTTCCCCGAAAACGCCGTGGAATATTTTGTGAGTTATTACGATTACTATCAACCGGAAGCCTATATTCCCGGCAAGGATATGTATATCGAAAAAGACAGCTCCGTAAACGATGA
This sequence comes from uncultured Oscillospiraceae bacterium, assembly GCA_964544455.1. Classification (GTDB taxonomy): domain Bacteria; phylum Bacillota; class Clostridia; order Oscillospirales; family CAG-382; genus SIG622. The sequence goes on along the minus strand of CAZJCI010000147.1, from coordinate 1,226 downwards.
AATAGATAAACTGCGCCATTCGGCAACAAGCGCACTTTTCGAACGCAAAGACGTAATAATCGTTGCAAGCGTTTCGTGTATCTATACTCTGGGCGATCCAAAAGAATATTGCTCCATGGTAATATCCGTAAGACCGGGAATGTCGATTACGCGAGATGAATTTCTCGAAAAGCTTGTAAAAAACCAATATGAAAGAAATGACGTGGGATTCGAACGAAACAAATTCAGAGTGCGAGGCGATACCGTGGACGTTTTTCCGTCAAATTCAAACACTCATGCGCTCAGAGTGGAATTTTTCGGCGACGAAATAGATACCGTTTCGGAATTTAACCCCGTAACCGGAGCGGTTGTTCAGCGGTTGAACTATGCCGCCGTCTATCCCGCAAGCCACTATGTTACAAGCGACGAAACCCGTCAAAAAGCTCTTCGCAAAATATATTGCGAAATGGAAGAAAGAGTAAAATATTTTAAAGCCAACAACAAATATATCGAAGCGCAAAGAATAGAAGAACGCACAAAATACGATTTGGAAATGCTTGGCGAAATAGGCTATTGCTCCGGTGTGGAAAATTATTCCGGAGTTCTTTCGGGAAGAGAACCCGGAAGTACACCGTATACTTTGATGGACTATTTCCCTAAAGATTTTTTAATGTTCGTGGATGAATCTCACGTAACAATTCCGCAGGTGCGAGCAATGTACGGAGGCGACAGAGCCCGAAAAACCAACCTTGTGGAATACGGTTTCAGGTTGCCCTCAGCATTCGATAACAGACCTTTGCGTTTCGACGAATTCGAAAAAAAAATAAATCAAATAATATACGTCAGTGCCACACCCGCAAAATACGAAAGCGAACGAGCCGTAAGAGTTGCCGAACAAATCATACGCCCAACCGGACTTTTGGACCCGCTTGTGGAGGTGCGACCGATTGATGGGCAAATAGACGACCTAATAGGAGAAATAAACGCAAGAACGGAAAAAAAGGAGCGAGTTCTTGTAACAACCCTAACCAAAACCATGGCGGAAAATCTAACCGAATATCTTGAAGAACACGAAATTAAGTGCCGCTATATGCACTTCGGCGTGGATACCATCGAAAGAATGGAAATAATAAGGGATTTAAGATTGGGCGTGTTCGACGTTCTCATAGGAATAAATCTTTTGCGTGAGGGATTGGATTTACCGGAAGTTTCGCTTGTGGCAATTTTGGACGCGGACAAGGAAGGAT
>CAZJCI010000146.1:0-5985 GCA_964544455.1 uncultured Oscillospiraceae bacterium | reverse complement strand
CTTTCCGAAAGATAAACAAATTTCGTGCCGTCACTGTCTTTATAAACCTTATCATTTTGCGGTGAATCGGGTTCCGTTTCCGGCGAATATTCGCTTTGCTGATAATTACCAAAATAAACTTTGCTTTGTTGTGCGCCTTTTAGCGCAGATGTGCCAAGCACAATGTTCTTTTCGGTTGCTGTTGTCGGCGTTTTCGTTTCGTCCGCCGCAAAAGCGGAAAGCGAATAGGTTGTCAAGAGCGATAACGTCATTGCAACCGAAAGCAAAAACGCTGTAATTCTTTTTTGTTTCATAAATTTTTCCTCCAAATCTTTTTAATAAAATAACCCAACCCAAAATAATTATATCATATAATTCCTCGCAAATCAACGACAAAAATGCATTTTGTTTGCGAATATTTTAAAGCGATACGGTTACATTTTTATACACAATGTATTTGCTTGTTCAATTGTTTTCCGAATACGTGCTTTGCCGCTTTTGCTGATAGCGTTTCGGCGTAACTCCGAATGTTTTTCCGAAAAGGGAAATAAAGTTCGAATAATTGTTAAACCCCGCAAACTCCGCCGCATTCGAAACGCTAACGCCCGAATCCAACGCAATTTTCGCTTGATTCAGTTTTTTACTTACAACAAATTTATAAGGCGTAATATTCATACTCTTTTTAAACAATTCGTTTATATAAGACGCACTGTAATTTGTCATACGGCAAATATCGTCAATCGAAGAAATTTTTGCGCTGTTTCGGTTGATTATTTCCAAAATATCGGTTAAAGCGTTACCGCCCGCAAACAACGCTTTTTGGGCATCAACCGAACCTTTGTTTGCCAAATATAAAATTCTTAATATATTTCCTTTGCAAACAGGTTCAAAAAACGCGTCTTCTGTTCGGTGTGCGGCAAAGATTTCTTCCGTCAAAGCTTTCATTTCCTCAAATTGCACGGGGAAAAATACGTTTCTTTCCCCAAAACGCCTTTCAAAAAAAGCCGTTCCCAAAGATTTGTATGTTCCGTTTTCAAAAAATTCTTTCGGCACGGAAATTTGATACCATTCGCAAGGAACATTTTTGTCAAGTTTGCCAAAATGAAATTCTCCGGAGGCATAAAGCCTCACGCTTCCCTCGGAAATTTTATAAAAGTTTTTTTCAACAAAAATTTCCATTTCTCCGTTCACATGAATAAAAATTTCGCAATGTGAGTGCGAATGCGGTTTTTTGGCAAACTTTTCGCAAAACATCACATTTTTTGCGTGCACGATTTTTATGTTATAAAAAAAATCAAGCGTTATTATTTCGTTTTCGGAATTCATTATATATCACCCTTTTTAACGACTTTACCGTCTTGTCTTAAAAACGTTAATTCTCACCGTGTGTTTTTCTGTACGCTTCCGGAGATACGCCGTAATTTTTGGAAAATATTCTTGAAAAATAAAGAGAATCGCCAAATCCCGAACTTGCGGCAATTTCTTTTACTGAACAGTCCGTTTTTGTCAGCAAAAAAACCGCTCGTTCAAGGCGCAAACGCAATATGTATTTTTTCGGCGAAACTCCCGTTTGCTTTTTAAAAAGCCTTGAAAAATATGCGGCGTTAAGATATAGCCTTTTTGCAACGTCTTCAACCGTAAGCCCGTTGTTATAGTTATATTTTATAATCTTTTTTGCCGAAGCAACATAGTCCGCCGCAGTTCGGCGGGGTTCGTCGGAAAGCAATTCCGAAAAAAACAAATATAACAGCGACCTTGCCTTCATTTGCGCCGACATGGAACCGTCGCTTTCAAAGCAATAAATTTCTTCAAGAATTTCGGCAAGTTCGGCACAATTCGGAGTTGAAAAAATAGGATTTTCTCTTGTTATTCCCGCTTTTTTAAAAATGCTTTCAACAATTTCGCCGGTAACTCCAATCCATCTTATGCTCCAATCGCTTAATGCTCGATAATAAATTCTTTCTCCGGGAAACATAACAAAAAAATCGTTTTCGCCAAAAGCAACTTCCTCGCCGTTGCGATAAAAAACCGCACTTCCGCTTTCCACAAGAACGCAAAGATAGTGCGATCTTATTTCGGGACCGTAAACGTGATTTTTTGTGTTTATTCTTTTGCCGCAATAATACATATCAACGGAGCCGCCCAAAATTTCGGTGTGCTTTTCAAAAAGAGTTTTATCGTTCATCGCCTTTCCCCCATTCTTTTTTATTATACATCAAAAAGTCAAAAAAGTCCATACCTTTGCATAAAAAAACCATTTAATATTTTAGGTTTTAATGCTATACTAAAAGAAAAAATCACACGGAAAGGAAAAGTTATGACAGAAATAACAGCAACGCCGCAGGGCTTTTGCCTATCTTTTCAAAAAACCTTGTTTGAATTTGAAAGCTCCGTAATTCCGAAAAACGAAAACGGAAACCCCGTTTTAACCGTATCCGGTAAAATTCCGGTTCCGCAAATTGTTTGCGGCGACAGACTCATGCTCCCCATAGACGAAGGCATTGCAATCACCGCCGAAAAAGAATACGAATGCGGCGAATTCGATATAAATAATATCCACGGTGCTTTTTGCGGGCGTCAGGGAACATTGGGAATGATTATTGTTCAACGCAACAACAAATTTCTTGCAATAATTCCCGATGTCACCGCAGGCACGGAATATTACGCAACAAAAAAAGACGGTCTTTATTCGCTTGAAATGACCGGCCGCCGTGAAACCAAAGTTACCTACGCACTTTTTGACAATCTTGTCTCCGCTTGCAAATTCTATCGCAACACAAAAAATAAAAGCTTTGTTTCGCTTACCGAAAAAATCAAGCTGAACCCCGGAATAAAAAAACTGTGCGGCGGCGGAATTTTTTGGATTTGGAACGACAACTACGACGAAATAATGTATTCCGATAAGGATACGGACGCCGTCCCCAACACGGGCAAAAAAATTATGTCGATTGCCGAAGACCTTCACCGAAACGGAGTTAAAAACGCGCTTTTCGGAATATTCTTTAAAGGCGATTCGGAATTTGCAGAGCCTCTTTATAAAAAGTACGGATACCTTTGCACTCAATACGATAATTATAACGACGTTCTTAATCCCGCTCTTTTAAACATAGTCCCCCAAAACAGAGTGAAGAACTGCGATTACACATTCCGAAGAATGAAAGATTTTCCCGACGGAATAATCCGAACGCAAAACGGCAGTCTTGCCAAAGCGTGGGCGCTCCGAGGATTCGACGGAGAAATGCATGACCAAAACTGTCTTTGCTGCTCGGTTGCCGCCAAGCGAATGAACCAAGAAATTCCCGAAATATTAAAAGAATATCCGTATTATAAGGGCAGATTCATAGATGTTTTCGGCAACGGTTTAAGCGAATGTTTCAACCCAAATCACCCCGTAACGCTTGAAGAATCGCAAAAAATAAAACGCCAAGCCTTTGCCGACATAAAAAATATGGGGCTGATAACAGGCACGGAAGACATTATGGAAGAAATAATGGATAATTTGGATTACAGCGAAGGACTTCACAGCCCCGTTTATTTCAGAATAAAAGACGCCGGCAGAAAACACGCTCACATCTATGCCAAAGACCAGGAAGAACACATAGCCAAGCATATGACGTCGCCCGAATGTCGGGTTCCGCTTTGGCAGCTTGCATATCACGAATGTGTTGCGGCGTTCCCCTATTGGGGCGATTCCACGGAAATGGCGCCGTCGCTTATGCAAGAAAAAATACTTTTTGCGGTGCTTTACGGTTGCGCTCCCTTATATTCGTTTTCGCTTTGCGATTACGAAAAATTAAAACCCGCAATTTTGGAAAGTTATCAAAAAATTACGGCGGTTCATCAAAAAGTTGCAACGCTTCCAATGACCGATTTTGAAATAATCGGCGATAATTTTGAACTTCAACGTTCCGTTTTCGGAGAAAAATACCAAGTTATCGCGAATTTCGGCAACAACGAGGCAACATACGGTAATATAACAATTCTCGCAAAAGATTTTGTTTTTACCGACTTGCAAAAATCAAACGAATAGCAAAACAAAGCGAACGGGCACGGTGACAAACCACGCACGTTCGCTTTCTGTTTTATCTTCTACTATATTCGAAATTTAATATTTAATTCAAATTTTACGTATTTTTAACGCCGTATTTTCAAAAGCTTTCGTCTGTAATATTTTTCCCTTTATAAATAACTTTAAACTCTTTTTTCCCCATAATTTCATAACGTAAAAGCTCTCCGTCTTTCCATTCCATCGAAAGCCCGCAATTTCCTTTTATTCGCATTCCGTCAATACGTCCGTTTTTCCACTTTTCGGGAAGTGCGGGAAGCAAATAAAGTTCGTTTCCGATCACTCTTGCAAGCATTTCGAAAACTCCGCTTGCAAAGCCGAAGTTACCGTCTATTTGAAACGGAGGGTGCGCGTCGAAAAGATTGGCATACGTACCGCTGTTGCCAAGTTTTATGTCCGTAACGCTCGAAGGAACAAAACTTAACTGCTTTTCCATAAGCTCCAAAGCTCGGTTGCCTTTGCCAAGTCTTGCGTAAAAATTAATTTTCCACCCCAAACTCCAACCGGTGCCGTCGTCCCCTCTTGCGGCAAGAGTTTTTTCCGCCGCCGCCATAAGCTCGGGCGTTTTGCTTGTAATCATATCGGCGGGATGAAGCGCGTACAAATGAGAAATATGCCTGTGATTTACGTCCGTTTCCGCAAATTCGCCGTTCCATTCAAGAAGTCTTCCGTCCGTACCGATTTTAAGCGGAACAATTTTCAAACGCTTTTCCCAAGCTTCCTTTTTAAAATCGTCTTCAATACCAAGAATTTCGCAACACTTAACGGCGTTTTCAATTGTTTCTTTGGCAATGCAATTCATCATTGCGGTATATTTTGCCGTTGCAACAACTCTTCCTTTGCTGTCAAAAAATTGATTTTCGGGAGACGTTGCGGGAACAATCGCCAAATATCCGTCTTCAACCTCCGTCAAAATATCCATATAAAACAACGCCGCTTCTTTGATTATCGGGAAAGCCGTAAATTGCAAAAACTCCTTGTCCAACGTATATTCGTATTGTTCGAAAAGATGCCTTGAAAGCCACCCGGAGCCGCCTTGCCAATAACCCCACTGCGAACGCTTGACCACCGCCGAAGTGTGCCCCCAAATGTCAATATTATGGTGAGCCGCAAAGCCCCTTGCCCCATAATATTCCCTTGCGGTTTTAACGCCGGTTTTCGAAATTGTTTTAAGCAAATTAACCAGCGGTTCGCAACATTCAACAAGTCCAAACGGCAACGTGGGCCAATAGTTCATTTGCGTGTTTATGTTCACGGTATAGTTGGATCTCCACGGCGCAAAAAGTCTGTCGTTCCAAATTCCCTGAAGATTCATCGCCTGCGAACCTTTTCTTGAAGCGGAAACGGTGAGATATTTTGCAAAATCAAACATCAAAGTATAAAGACTCAAATCGTCTTTGTCTTTTTCAAAAGAAACAAGTCTTTCGTCCGTAAACATACAGTCTTTTCCGCTTGTACCCAAATCCAACCGAACCCTGTTGTAAAGCAAAGAAAAATCGTCAATATGTTCTTTTTTCAAATCGTCGTAATCAACAGCAAAAGCGTTGTTTAAAGTTTTTAAGGCAAGATTTTTATATTCCTTTCCGCCGATTTCGGGAAATACCTCCGCCCCCGCAAAATTCGTTTCCGTAACAAAATAAATAATTGCGCTTTCGGCGTCTTCAACGGTAATTCCGTCGTCCGAAACAAAGTTTTTTCCGCCGCTACATTTAACTCGAACTGCGCTCCTAAAAGATATTCCCTTTGTATATCTGCCGTTAAAATATTCATATTCGTTTTTGTTATCAGGCAACAAAGCGTAAGAATATCCGGGACATTCTCCGTCAAAAATCAAAACGTCGTTTTCCGAATAAAGCCTACCTTTAAGTTTGGATTCAAACCGAATTTTACAGTTGATTTTTGCGCCTTTTCCAAGAATTGCATAAACCAGCGTTTTTTGG